>JALFHA010000026.1 GCA_022776785.1 Clostridiales bacterium
GCCTCCGGCGTTCAGCCCGCCGTTTCGGGAAAGCAGCTCGTCCCATGTAAAGCCGCTCGCCTGCCTCGCCAGGTTGAGCAGCGTCGCCGTCCGCTCGCTGTGCTCTTCCGGGATGGCCCATTCCGGCCCGGCCTCGCCGAATATGCTCGGCTCGTCTGCGCGTCCGCCCTCCGCGAAGTACCTCCCTCTTGGCACGCCGGACGTGCCTGCATAGAAGCCATGCACCGTCACCGTGATGCTCCGCCCGTCCTGCGCGTCGATGGCGCTTGCAAGCCCGCTCGTATCGCCTCCCACGTTCTCCGTGAGCTGCATTCCGTCGCGCGCCGCGATTTCAGCATCAAGCCCACTGGCGTCAGCAGTCAGCGCAATCTGTACCTCCTGCGCTTCCTGCCCGTCTTCCATGCCATCCGTGACGATGTTGCCCTGAATCTCTACCTCGCCAACCTGATCCGGCAGGCCGTCCGTGTTGACTTCCGGCGTCATCTGCACCTTGAATTCCTGCCCGCTCAGCAGCATGAACGCCGCCGCGTAGTCGCTCACGCCCTCAAACCCTGCGGGAATCTGCACGGTGGACAGGTCGACGATTTCGCCAAGCTGGCTGATAATGCCCTCAAGGCCAGTGGTAAGCCCGCTGGATTTCAGCGTCTCGACATATCCCGCAAAGTTTCTGCTGCCCGTGAGCATGTCATTGGTGAGCGTTTCCCATGCGGTCTGCGCGTAGTTCGCCTCACCGCTCATGAACAGCATCTCAAGGTCATGCTTTACACCCGCAAGCTCGGCGTTGTCTTTCGTGTAGAGCTGCGCGCCATAGCCGCCATATGCCGCCGTCAGGATCGGCCCGCCGTTGAGCAGTTCGTATATCGCCGCCATCTGGCTGTATCGGTTCGCTCCAGCAATGTCCCCCCTCTCTGCTGCATAGGCCGCCTGCTCAATCAGCATGTCATATCCGCCGAGGTCTTCAGCCGCGTTCATCAGGAAGCCGATCATCTGCTTCTTTTTCCACGCGTCCATGCCAAACGCGTCATTGAATGCGTTGAATGCCTCATTGTCTACGATGCCCGTCTGCAAATAGCTGTCCGCAGCGTTTTTGAGCAGCTCCCACTCCTCCTCAAAGTCGCTGCCTTTAATCATTTGCTCGTTCAGCTTGAACAGCGTCTCATTGAACGCCTGATAAAACGCCGCTCTTTTCCGTTCTGACGACTGTGTCCATGCGTCATATGCCGCCTGCTTGGATTCCGGCGTGACGAGCTCGCCGTTAACCATCTCGCCCATGTGCTCGTCGTAGAAGAGCATCAAATTATACAGTTCCTCGTCAAGATCTGTCTGCTTGAGCTCCCACTGCGAATCGCGCAGCTCTAATGCTTCTTCTACAATCTTGTCATAGCCCTCGACGCCCAGCCGCTGCGCCTTGCGCATGAGCCTCTGCTGCTCAAGGAAGTTCTGCCTGTCCAGCTCCTTAGCCACCAGCTCGTTATAGGAGTCCATCCACGACTGGATGTTGGCCGTTTCCTCCTCGGTCAGCTTGCCGTCCTCAAACGCGCTCGTCATCGCATCGCGCAGGCCCTGCCCAATCTTTTGCGCATCCTCTACCGCGTCCTCATATCCGAGATTCAGGATGCTGAACATCTGGCTCCATACGCTGTCCTCATCAAGGTCGGTGTATTCCTCAACGCCTGCAAGGTCAAGCAGCGTGTAGTTCTTCGCCGAGTAGCTGCCGTCCAGTCCCGCCAGCACAGCGTTTCGCATCTGGTCGCCAAGGCTGCTGAGCTCGTTGATGTCCTGATCCGTCAGCGTCTTGTTTGTAAGCATGGCCTCGACCAGCTTGCCGCTCAGCGTGGAAGAGGCCGTATTGTAGCTTGCAACCGCCTGATCGAGCGCGGTTTTGTAGCTGTTGATTTTTTCTGATGACCCGGAAAATGCTTCACCAAGGCTGCTCAGGTATCCGCCAATCACGCTCTCGTCGAGCGTCAGGTCGCCAAACCTGTCCTTGTACGACGTATTGTACAGATCATTGAGCGCAGCAGCCGCGCTGGTGAGCGCCAGCGCGGCCAGCATGGCGGCCTTGCCCCATGTCATGCTTCCGAGGAATTTGAGCGCCGCGCCCGCGACCTTGAGCCCCGGCCCGGCCAGCGCAATCGCCTCCAGCCCGCTCACCAGCGCGCTGAATTTGGCGGAATCCATGCTGTTGAAGCCGTTGACGGTGCCGGTCAGCGTTTCCGCCCACCAGCCCACCTCGTCCTTGAGCGCGCCGCCCGCGTTGAGCTTGAGCACGTCCCACGCCGCCTGAAGCGCGCGCATCGAGCCGCCAAGCCCGCTCTCCATCACATCCGCCGCATACTCGGTGTAGCCCTCGCTCCGGTTTTTGATGCTGGCATACAGGGCGTCCAGCGTGCCGTTTGCCGCAGCCTCCACAAACGCCAGCGCGCCCGTGATCGTCCTCGTCGGGAAGATGGCGGAGAGCACGCGGTTGCGATCCTGCTCCGTCATTCTGGATGTCGCGCGGCTCAGGTCTGTGAAGATGTCAATGAAGCTCTTGAGCTTGCCCCGCGAATTGTAGGCGGAAAAGCCCGCCTCGGCGAGCAGCCGGTTGGCCTCCTCCAGCCCCTCCGTGTTGCTGTACGCCTCGATGAGCTCCTGCTCCGTCAGGGACAGGCCCTCCATCTCCTCCGCCGCCTTCTGCGTCGGCGCGATGATGCGGATCATGCTGTTTCTCAGCAGCGTGCCCGCCTCGGTGCCCTTGGTGCCCGTGTTCGCCAGCACGGAGAGCATCGTCGCCGCCGCGGCCATGTCGCCCTTAAAGAATTGCAGCGTCGAGCCCATCTTCTGGAACGCCTCGCCCATCTCCGGCACGGTCGTGCTGGCCCTGTTCGCGGCGTATACCCACATGTCGGCAAAGTCCGCCATGTCCTCAAAGCCGATGCGCGAGGCGTTGGTGATGTCTACGAGGTATTCAAGGCCGGTCGCCAGCTCCATGCCGCCCGCCAGCGATGCGTTCATGGCGACCGGCACGCCGGTCAGGATTTTTTCCAAATCCCAGCCCGCGTGGGCGGCGTTGGATATGGCGCCCGCCACGTCCTCCGTCGTAAACCGGCTGCCGGCCGCCCACGACCTCGCGGCCTCGTCGAGCTGCGCCATGGCCTTTGCCAGCTCGCTCGTCGTGGCGTACTGCGTGCGCAGCGCCACCTGCGTCTCCAGCATGGCGTCCTCGTATGTCGTATACGTCTGTACGCCCGCTTTGCCGAATTCAATCAGCTTTTGCGAAACCGGGTCAATCGTGTTCCCCAGCTCCGAGAGCGCTGCGCCAAGCTGCTTGAACGACGCCGCCTGCTTTCCCGCGATGACGATTGTCGCCGTCAGTGTTCTTCCGGCCATTTTGCTCCCCTCCTGCCCGCTGCGTCACTCAGATGGCGTCAAGTATTCTGCCTGTGCCGTCGTCAAACAAAAAGAAAAAGACCCAGTCCCCCTCGGCATAGGTCTTTCCTCCCAACGCGCGGATTTTTGGCGTCGTCACCCCGTCCCGCGAGTACGACTGCACGATATATGCGCCGTCCTCCGCCCGCAAAATCACGCCGCGCTCCATCACCGCGCCGTAGCTTTCCCCGTCCATCATCCGTCATTTCCTCCCGCTATGCGATCGTCCGTATGCACCGCAGCAGGCGCGCAGCGCTGCGCTTGTGCACGAAGTCGTGCTTCACCTCGTCCGCCAGCCACTCTCCGCTCAGGTCAGACGCGCTCACGATGTCAATTCTGCACATCGCCGTCATGGCGATATCCAGCTCCGTTTCAATGTCAAGCGTCTCCGTCTGCCGGTTGGCGCAAAGCAGCATCCCGCGTGCCCAGCGTCCGGCGGTCACATCGTCCATCGCCGGGGCGTCGCAGACCACCATGCACGCGCCGGACGGCACAGCCGCGTCCGACGCGGATGCGCTCGCATACGGCGTTTTGACGATGCAGCTCTGCATTTTCTGCCCGCTTCGCCTTCTGTAGCGCACGCCGTCCCGGTCGGCATCGATGCGCAGCGTCTCGCTCACTGCGCCATCCTGCGCCGCGCCAATCGATATGGCGGTGTATCTCCCGCCGTATGTCTTGATGAGCGCGTCAAGCCGCGTCTGCTCCTGCGCCGCGATGCTGGCGATGTCGTTTTTCGTCATGGGCTTGTCCACGTCGGATGCGCGCCTGTGCTGGAAGTCGTTGCTGACGTAGTACATCATCATGCGGCTCGTCTCGCTGACGTTGATCTGGTCTGCGTCGCTCTGGCTGTAGTCCGCGCTGTGGCAGCCCCAGAGCGCCCATCTGCCGCCGACATAGGCGGCGGAGGCAATGCCGTTTTTGCACAGCATCTCGTTGATGGCGGTGTCGTCGTACATCCTGCCCCTCGCGCTCTCGCCGAGGTACAGGTTGCGGATGACGTCGCACGCCGTGTTGCTCGCCGTCATGTAGGGGATGCCGTCATTCTCAAGCAGCAGCTTCTGGAAGTTGGCCGCCGCCAGCACGCTCAGGTGGTACATTCGCCCGTCCGTGCCCTCCGCCATCGGGAAGTACACGGTCTCGTTCGGCATGCTGTAGCCGTTCGCCGTCTTCCATGCGCTCGCCTTTGCCATCGTCAGCGGCCCGTCCTCCGTGGCAATGGGCAGGTCGGTGAACATGTAGGCATCCCAGTGGCCGTTGATCTTCCGGCTGTTCTGCGCCATGGCCGCGTGCACCTGGGGCATCTGCGAAAAGCCCGGCGCCAGCAGGAAGGAGGGGATCACGCCCGTCTCCTGGTAAACGTTTTTCAGCGCATACACGCCGGTGTTGACGCCGTCCTCGTCCGTCGTGCCAATCACGTCCTGCGCCGTCACGGCGGCGGGGTCGATTTCGGAATAGGTAATCGTGAGCGCTTCCGTGCCCAGCGCGCCCTTTCTCAGCTCGGTGATCGTCAGCGTCTTCCTTGCGCTGTCGTATGCCGCGGCGTAGTCCGTGCCGCGCGCCTTTGTCTGCGAGCCCGTCTTGACCTCCACCGTGTCAAGGATCACGCTCTCAGCCTCCGCCAGCGTCACCCTGCCGTTTTCAGGCGTCATCGTCCTGCTTGCCTTTTCCGACTTGGCGTGCTTTGCCGGGTCGAGCACGTTGATGAGCACCAGCGGGCCGACGCCGCTGCGCTCAAAGTGCGCGTGCATCGCCTCGCAGAGCGTGTAGCCCGCATAGTCGTCGCTGTAGCCAAAGCGCTTTTTGGCGTCTGCGATGTTCTCCACGAGCACGGGCCTGTTCACATTGTCCGCGCCGCCGGTCAGGGTGTGCACCGGCGCGGTGCCGATGTAGACGATGGCGTTTTTCGATCTGGCGGAAACGCGGCTGGAAACCGCCTCGATTTCGCCGTATGTGCCATGCAAATAGTCATCCATGTCGTTTTACCTCCGTTCATAAAAGCAATTTTTCAATCTGGCTTGCGCACCTGTCGTCCGCGTAGCAGCCAAACTCCGCCCTCACAAAGCCATAGTAGACAGGCCGCTTGTCCACAGCGAAGCTCTGATCCATGTAAGGCGACGAAGCAAGCTGCTCCTCGTGCAAAAACAGGTCGGAATTGGGGATATGCATGTCCGCAAGCAGCCTGCTCACGCAGTCGTCTATCCAGTCGTACAGTGTAAAAAGGCCCTCGCGCGTCCCCTCGACGAGCTTCGTCATGTCAAGCCCGTTCGGGTCGTCCGCGCTGTCGATAAAGCCGGGCAGCCGGATGCCCGGCTCATATACGGAAAACAGCATGTCCACGCAGAGGGTCTGCCCCAGCTCCCTTGGCCTTGAAACGCCGTTGTATCGGTCAAAGCGCCTTTCCTCCACCCGCTTTGCATAGGACGGCGCGGGCATGATGGTGATGGACGGGCAGACAGAAAACGGATTGCTCTGCAGCAGCCCGCTTTCGTCCGGGCGCATCGGCTGCCAGCCAATAAAGACGCGCGGCTCCTGCCTGCGAATCTGCGTGATGTCAAAGTTTTCTCCGGGCGCTTTCATTTCGCGCCCCCTGCACAGGTTCTCATAAACCCATGCTTCCAGCGCGCAGAGCCTTTCCCTCGTTCGCATTATCCCTGCATCTCCCTCGGATTAAAGGTCGTCAGCGTGATGGATACCATGCCCAGATTGTCCTGCACGTCGAGTATCTTCATCGGTCGCCTGTCGAAGTAGCCGTGGTCGTTGGGCTGAAGCCTCCCCGGAAATTCTCCCTTCGCCACATACAGCACAATCTCCGCGATGTTTTCACTCCACGCAATGTCCACGACGTTGTTGTTGCGCCGCTTGAGCGCCTCCTCCTCGTCGGTCACGCACTGAAACGGCCTGCCGTTCCAGGTGTGCCGCTCGGCAAAGTGCTCGGGATTGAGAAAGACGCGGTGTACGTCCTCACGGATTCTGTCCTGAAGCGCCATCCTGCTTTCCCTTTCTGGCGGCTTTGGCAGTCTCCGCCTTGCAGATCACGGCCTTCCCCTGCTCCATCAGGCGCAGGGCGTAGCTCTCGTTCACGTCGATAGCCTCTCCCGTTTTCAGAATCGTCACCTTCACTTGCTCTTCCTCCTTGCGGCAGTCCGCTTTTCAGCCGCCTTTTTTCCTTCACCCGCGCCGGATACGATGCCCGCCATCACGTCGATTTCCGGCGCTTCCTCGTCCTCGCAGGGCTCCTGCGCCGAATCCTCCGCGGAATCCGCGTTCTGCGCATCCGCGCCAGCGCCCTGCCCATCCTGCGGCGCGCTCTGCACGTCCCGCGGCGCGCGCTGCGCAGGCTCGCCGCCGGGCGCATCGCCGTGCGGTTCATCCTGCCCGTCAGGCGCAGCGCTGCGCACGGGAGGGTCGGGCGCAATCTCACGGATTGCGCCCGCCTCCTTGAGCCACTGGATGGTTTCCTCCGGGATGCTCTCCGGCAGAATCTCGCCCGGAGCCGCCACCTGTCCGATATAGGTCTTTGCTGCGTACATGGCTTCCCTTTCTGCCTTAGAGCACCTTCGCCACGCACCAGCCGTCCACGTTCTCGGGCACGACGGTCGGGCAGGAGGTCAGGCGGTTCTTGACGGCATTGCTTTCGATGCTGCCATAGCGAAGCGGCACCTGCTTCTTGATGTAGGTCTTGTGCTGCGCGCCCGGGCCGTTGTCCTCCACCTGCGTCACCGGGCCGAAGTGCATCCGCACAATGCCCTCGCTGCCTGCAATCAGGTGTCCGCTCGGGATCACCGGCTTGCTCACGCCGTCGTCGTCGATGAACGTGCCGCTCAGGGAGTACATCTCCACGCCGTCGCTGTTCCAGCCGATGAAGCGCACGCCGCTGCCGCGGTACTGCGTGTTCAGCTTGCCCATGTCGATGTTTCTGCTGTCAAACAGCTTGATGTAGTCGCTGTTGTCGCGCAGGCACGCGGCAACGTCCGGCGCCATCCAGATGCGGTCAACGTAGCCAAGTCCCTCGTACACGAGATCAAAGATCGCGTGCATGTCGTCGTCGATCTTCGCGCCTGCCGTGTTCCACTTGGTGAGCGGAACATAGCTGTTGGTGAAGCCGTAGTCGGCAATCGACGTGGTGTGCAGGCTCCTGCCCTCGTTGGTGTAGGTGAACACGGACAGCTTGCCCGTGAGCAGCACCTGCCGCACCATCCACTCGTAGCGCCGCTGAATCGCCTTGCGCATGTCCATCAGGTCGCGCGCCAGCAGCTTGCGCTCGCGCTCCTGCGGCGTCATCGCGCCCAGCACGCGCTCCCCGAAGGAGCGGCCCTTGAGGTTCTGATCCTCGATGATGCGCTCCGGCGCGATGCAGCAGAAGGAGATTTCCCGCGTCTCAAAGCCGTCGCGCTCCATCAGCACGCCGCCCGTTCCGGGGTGCACCGTCGGGGCCATGCGGCGGCTGCCCTTGCGGTAGTCCCAGATGGCCTTTTCGTCCTCCACCGTGCCCGCGTCACGGCAGAAGAAGTCGAACAGCGCAGAGTATTCGCGCGGCATCTGCTCAATCGCCGCAAGCTGCGCTCTGGTAGAGTAAATGTCCATGCCTCATTCCCCCTTTTCAGTCTCAGGAGCCGGTCACGGCGTTGGTGAACGTCGCGGTGCTCTCCTTCTGGTTAAACACAATGCCCTGCATCCGCAGGATGACCTTGTGCGCCGCCGTGAGCGCCGCGCCAGCGGCCAGCGTCACCGCGCCGTCAATAAAGCGGCCCGCGCGGTATGCGCCCGCATCCTCGGCCACGGCGGTCACGCCGGAGCCGGGGGCCTCGCCGGTGGCTGTGTCCTCGCCCAGCACGGCAAGCTGGCTTCCGCTCGTCACATTGGCGCTTTCCGCCGGTGCCCACAGGCCGCTTTCCTTGCGGAACATCACCACGCCTGCGGCGATGTCGCCGTGGCCCGGCTCGCAGGGAATGGCGATCACGTCAGCGCCCTGCGGGTCGGCGAGCAGGTTCTTCATGTTCGATCTGCCAATCACGGAATACATGCTTTTCAACGCTTCTCCCCTCCTCTTAGTACATGGTCG
Organism: Clostridiales bacterium; assembly: GCA_022776785.1. GTDB lineage: Bacteria > Bacillota > Clostridia > Christensenellales > Aristaeellaceae > Ventricola. The sequence goes on from JALFHA010000026.1 coordinate 8,474, forward strand.
CGTTCGCGCCGGCATACTGTCTGGCGTATTCAGCAATCGCCTTGGCGTTGGCGGCGATTTCGCTGTCCTCGTTTCCGATGTCATCCGGCGCGCCGCCGGTCACGGCCTGCGCGGCGCTCGTCTCCTGCACGCGCGCCTGCATGAAATTCGCGCCCTTCTGCTTCATCGCGGCCACGAGCGACTTCTGGAATTCCAGCGCGGACGTGCCGTTTTTCTTGGCCTCCGCCGCCATCTGCTCATAGCCGGGGATCGTCAGCGCGTCGATGTCGTCCATGCGCGCCCGCTCAGCCGTCACCGCGCTCTGCTTGATCTGATCGACCAGCGCCGGATTCTGTGCGCGAAGCTCCTCCATGCTGATGCTTCCGATGTCCATGTTCGTCTGTTCCTCCTCATTTTGGTGTATTTCAGCCGAGGCCCCGGCAACTGGAGCTTCGTTGCTGACGGTTTGCTGCGTCTCCTGCCGCACGGCAATCTGCTGCGGCACATCCCTGTACAGGCTGCGCATCACGGCCATCTCGCGGCTTGTTACGCAGGCGGCAGCGGGCGATTCGCGGCCAACGCTGGCATAGAGCACTTCATCCGCAAATCCGGCCTCAACCGCCCGCTCTGCCGTGAACCACGTCTCCGCATCCATCCACTTCTTCACCTGCTCCTCGTCCTTGCCGCACCGCTTCATGTAGAACTGCCGGGATGTCTGCTCGATGCTGCGAAGCCGCTGCGCAGCGTGCTCAAACTCGCTCGCAGTCCCGCAGGCATAGGCCCACGGGTTGTGGATCATGTATTCGCTGCCCTCGGCAATCTGCACATGCGCACCCGGCAGCGTGGCAATGTCCGTCGCCGCGCTGGCGCACATGCCCTCGATGCGGATATTGATCTCATCAAATCCAGCGCTGCCCAAAATGGAGCGCATGGCAACCGCCTCCGTGCAGATGCCGCCCGGGCTGTTGATGCGCACATTCAGCTTTGTCGCGCCCTTTTCGCGCAGCGCCTTGATGGCCCTGTCAAATTCGGCGGCGCTCTTGTCCTCCTTGCTCCACTTGTAGCATTCAGGCCCGTCCTGAATGATCTCGCCGTAGAGCATCAGCTCCGCCGTGTCGCCGCCCTCATCCGGCATGGCCGCACTGTAGGCGATCCTGAAGATGTCTCTTGGCATTATGTCTTCTCCTCGCTTTCGTTCTTTCCGCTGTTCTTGCCGCCGGGTTTTCCGGTTTTCCCGCTCCCCATGTCGGAGGTCATGGCAATTTCCTTGCTTCGCTGTCGCACATTCTCCGACCAGTCGTTGCCGTTGTATTCGCTGGCCTCCTGCTCCTGTGTCGTGATGTTCTGCGCAATGCGCATGGCTGCCGCTTCAACCTCCTTCTTCGGGTCAACGTGTCCCATGCTCGCGCCCATCCACAGGCACCCGCACCACGCCTGACGGATGGACGGGTCATCAAAAAAGCCGGGCGCGTCAATGCGTCCGGCTGCCACGGCCTCGCTGAGCCATTGCTCGTAGATCGGCTGGTTGAATTTGGCGTTGAACCGCGTCCGGTATACCTTCACCGTCCGCCAGAAGTCCAGCAGCGCCGCGCGCGCCGCCGTGTAGTTGCTCTCGTACTTCTTCACCAGCACCTCCTTGGGGATGCCCATGCTCGAGGCAATCACCGTGATGCAGGTGTTGACAAAGCTCTCAAACTGCGTATCGCTCCTCTTGGGGTCAACGGTGGTGACGTCCTTGCCCGGAGGCAGGTCGTATATGGCTCCCGGCGCGAGCTCCAATTTCAGCTCGTCCTCCGTCACCTTCTCCTCCTCGTTGACCGCATCCTCCATGCCAGCCTTGCCGTCATCTTCCTTGCTGGTGATGAACAGCGTCAGCATCGCGGATACGACCTTGCCCGCCAGCTCAGCGTTCATGTATCGGCCAAACTGCTTAATCAGCTCGATTTCCGCCGATACAAACGGTATACCCCTGCGCTGCTCCGGGCGCTCATAGGTCATGATGTGCAGGATGTTCGGGTAGCCGGTATCCTTTCCGTAGGCGTCAACCGCCGTCCATGTGATTTCCCGGCTGTCGCTTCCGGCAAGCGGGCTCCTGCTGGCGATGTGGTAGCGGACGACAGCGCCCTCCTTGTCGATTTCCACGCCGTCGATGATCCGCCCGCCGCTGTCCGTTTCCTTGCTCTCTGATTCTCCGCTGCTGTCCGGCGTGCAGATTCGGTCTGCCTCCAGCAGCCGTATGGTCGTCTGGTAAGGCGTCCGCTTGTTTTCCTTCATGCCAAACAGCGCAAACACGTCGCCGCTCATCAGCATCGACAGGAACGCGAGCTGCTGAAGCTCGTAAAAATTGCGCTGCCGCTCTGCGTCGCACATCGTGCTGTCCGCCCACAGCCGGAATTCGCGCAGGATGCTGTGCTCCGCCTCCTCGCGCACCTCGTCCGTCATGCCGAGGTAGTCCCCGTCGATCTTCGGCTTCGGCTGGATGCCCCAACCCACAACCGAGGTTGTCAGCGTCTCCGGGCCGCTTCTCGCCAGCCCGCCGCCCTCGTACAGGTCTCTCGCGCGTTTTCTCAGCGTCGAGCTTTGCAGGTCAATGTCGTCCTCCGCGCTGCCCGCATCGACGACCCAGCCAATCAGGCTGTTGAGCGTCTTGCTCGCGCCATAGCTCCCATAGCTCATGCGCGGCGCTCCAGCGCTTCTTCCTGTCCGCGTCGGCCTTCCGCCTTCCTTCATGCCGCTCTCTCGGCTGTCGCTTCCCTCCCGCTGCCATTCCGGGCTGTCAGCCGGTGCGGGCCCGTTCACCCTTGGCGTCTCGTTCATAGCGTCACCTCATCACAGGTCGCGCGGCACAACGCGCGTCACGCGCTTTGTCCTCACGCTGCCGGAAAGCGCCTCGACCCGGTTTCCGAAGTAGTTGATCGCCGCGCGGATGTCCTCCATGTCCACCAGCGTACACTCCCGCGTGCCCACGCGGTAGCTCGTCACCTGTCCGCTCGCCAGCGCCCTTTCGCAGCTTTTCCATAGCTCAAGCATTTCTCTCGCTTCATCAATGGTGTATGCGGATATGGCCGCCATGTCCTTCCCTCCTATACCTTGATTCCCCTGCTCACAACGTGCCTGTTTTTCCTCTTTGTCTCCTCGCCTTTGGTGATGACCTTCTTCGGTTCCTCCATCCCGCTGACAATCCGTTCAAGCTCGTCAAACCGCCAGTTGAAATACCGGTACGCCGCCCGCGCATAGTTCCGGCAGTCCAGCGGCTCGTTCCGCTCGTAGAATTTTTCCCACTTGATGACGCCCTGACCGCCTCTGCGGTGGATCACCATTTTCTCGGAGATCAACCCTCTGAAAAACTCCTTGTCGTATCCGGCACGGAAGTCAAGCGGGAAGTGCATGTAGTTCGGCCCCGGCTCGCTGATTCCGGCCTCATACATGATGCCCTCCTTGCCTGCGTCAGGCAGGCGCTTGCACGCATGTTCGTCGATGTCCCGCTTGCAGACCGGGCAGCGCCACGCGACGCTACGAATGTGGTAATCCTTGTCTCCGTTTCCGCTGACGTATTCCTCCGCGTCATACTGGATGTCCGCAAACCGGATATAGCTGTATGTCTGGCAGGCTGGGCATTGCGTGTGCCACTCCTCCTGCGTGCCGTTCATGTAATCCGTTTCAATTTTCGATTTCCCCTTGATCGTCGGCGTGCTCGTCTTGATGATCTTCCGGTTGTGGCGGAAGGTTTCCGTTCGCCTTTCAGCCAGCTCCTGCGGGTCGCCCTCAGCCCCGGCGCTTGCCGGGAATCTGTCCGTTTCATCCATGAAGATATACCTCACCGGCTTGCTTGACAGGTCTGCCGGGCTGTTCGCACCGATGATGGCAAGGCTCCCACCCGGGAACGTCTTCATCGTGATGGTGTTTGCGGCATCTCGCCCCTTTGCTTTGGAAACCTTGCTCCTCAGCGTCGGGCAGGCGTCAATCATCGGGGCGATTCTCCGCTTGCTGTAGTCCTCCGCCACGTCCTTTGTCGGCTGAATGTAGAGCATCGGGCCGGGGTCGTTGTCTATAGCGCAGCCCATCATGTTCAGCTCGATTTCACTCTTGCCCACCTGCGCGCTTGCCATGATGACGATTTGCCATATCCCCTTCTGCGTAAAGGCGTCCATGATCTCGCGCTGATACGGCGCTCTGTCTGTTCTCCACGGGCCAGGCTCGGCGCTGCTCTCAGAAACCAGCACGCGGTGGGTATCCGCCCACTCGGAAACGGTCTGCGACGCGGGAGGCCGGAACATCGAGTATGTGCATTGGGCGAGTTCTGCTATAGCGCTCACCGTTACACCTCCCCGTCATCCTCCTCGCTTTCATCGCTCGCTTTTTCCTCCTCCGCCGCGTAGTCCGGCAGCGGCGTATCCGCTATGTGCTCAAGCGCCGAGCGTATTTCGCCGTCTATGATGCTCTGTATGGCTTCCACGCTGTCCATCATCCGCACAAGCGGCGCTGTCTTGCTCGCCACATGGAGCAGGTTTTGCGTCACCGTGCTAGCGATGTCTCCCCACAGGCGCTTGACGTCTGCCACGTCGATGAGCCGACCACGCATCCGCGCGACCTCAAGCTCCGTCTTCTGCGTTTTCACAATCTCGTGCTTTGCCTTGACCGCATCCAGGTCATTCGAGCTTTCCGTCTCGCGCGATACGTTGTATTCAACCCATCGCTGCACAAAAACAGCGAGGTCGCATTTTCCGCCCTCGCTTTCTACAAACAGCTTTTTGTCCTTCGGCAAATCCCGGTCAATGTCATACAGCCTCCTGTAGGTGTATCCCGAGATTTCCGCCAGCTCCTTTTTCGTGCACGCCCTGTTCATAGCAACTCCCCGATGTGCCTGTCAAGCGCGGCGGACAGCGCCTCATGAATGTCAGCCTCCACCATGGGCTGCGCCCGGTTCGTCGGCATCTGCGGCACGGCGAGTGCAGATACGCGCTCAATCGGGAAGGGGTTTTTGCTCAGCCGGGTAAACACTGCGCCATGCAGCTTCTGCGCGCTTGTGTTCCGGAATGGCGGGTTCCCGCCGTATGAGCTCAGCCACTGCGGCAGCACGCTTTGCTGTCCCTTGACGATCTTCGCCGTGATCCTGTAATGCGCGCCTCTCGGCACCCATCCCGCCCTGCCTCCGCTCGCCTTGATTCTTCCGCCGATGGTTCCCCTCGTTGAGGCGAGCGGGATGACGCAGCTGATCCCTCCGCCAGACCGCATCCGTTTGGTGCTGCTTCCAATCCACGCCTTGGTGGCATGGTATTCTCTGGGAATCTCCTTCTTGAGGATGGGCCTGACCTGCTTACCCGTCTCCCTGCAAATATTTCTGAGCATCGCGTTGGCCCGCTCCGGCGTCAGCCGCTTTCTCAGAAAATCAACCTTGTTTTTCAGGTCGCTTGCGTCAATGGTGATGATGTACTCAGCCATAATCTCACCTCCTGCGCACGAAAAAAGCGGGCAGTGCCCGCTCCCGCTTCCGACCCACTCCGCATTCTCCATCCTTCTTCCTTCGAGGTCGATGGTGATGCAATATCCTGTAGGCCGAAAAAAACGGACACCCGCTTTAGGCATCCGCTCTCCACTTCTTCCGATGATACCATTTTAGCACAGTCGGCTTGTCATTTCAACACATTTTGGAATGTTTCATCACTTTTTCAGAAAAAAATGATCTCTCCATTTCACGCTTGCCATGTTCGGCGCCTGCTCCACGGCCTTCCTCGCCCTTTCGAACGTTCTGCGCGTCATGTTCAGCCGCATCCGAACCTCCCTTGCGGGCACATTGTCGAGATACATCATGCGAACAAATGTTTGCATGTTCGTGTTCTCGATGCCGTTGATGATCGCCTCTGCACGGCTGAGCATTTTGCAGTATCGCTCGACCATCATCCTGTGCCTCTCCTCCAGCTCGGAAACCTCCGCAAACGCGGTGTCAAGCCCGGCTGGCGCGCCTCCTCCCGGCATCCCGGAAAGGTGCTGCGCCATGCTGCTCATCCTCTCGCGCTGCCATTCCCTGCGTTTTTCAAGCGATACAATATCCTGCATCAGATACCATACCTCCGATAGCGCAATGATGTCGGCATTGGCTACCGCCCTCTGTTCGGTTTCTGTTTCCATGTCCCCTCCGTCAAAAGCGCGGACGTCAGCGCTTTTCCTTCTGCTCAAGCGCCTTTGCCGCATCCAGCATCAGCTGCTCATAGCACTCCGTCGTTCCGCTTCCCATCCTGATACGGGCAGCACGCTCCGCACAGCATGTCGTTTCCGCACATCTTCAGCGCGGTGGTCGGCAATCCCACCGTGTGCCGTTCTCTCCGGCGCGGCTTCAAAAAAAGGATTTCTCATTCAAGATGAGCGAATTTGTGCGGCTCATTTTCTTTTTCTGCGATCATTAAGCGTCCATCTTTGCGCCGCAGTTCCAGCAATATTTACCACGCACTGACGATTCATTGTCATAGTTCTTGCACGCGCTACACTGGATGGCGATTCTTTCGCCAGCCATTCTTCTTACAATCCACCTCGCATGCGTTCCGGTGCAATCGCTGAGTTGAGCAATCGCCATGCTCAGTGCATCGTGCTTCTCTTTGCGAAGCGGATCATTGTATGCATCGTTTTCCTTCTGCACACAGTTTTCACGCATCTGCGTAAGCAATTCCACAGCCCTTTCTGCGTTCATACTCCCTCCAAAATAAAACTATCCATTGATGTCTACTAATTCACATTCGTCTCCTTTAATCAATAACCGTGTAGGCAAGAACGGGGAAACTATTCTTTTTTCTGTCCTTCGTCAGCCAATACGACTGCCGTCTATCTCCATATTCATCTACACCGAACCCATAGTAGCAGTACATCTGTTCCAGATTCAAATTCTCACACCCGAATTCGTGTGCAGCAATCGGATATGCTTCTTCCGGCGCATACTTTCTACCATTGAATGCGAGTATAGGACTCCAGCACCCATAAAACATGCCGTAATCGAATTTATTCATAGTTCCTCTTTCTTGTCCTTAATTGTGCCGGGCTTGCCTACTTACCACGTCACGCAGGAACGCAACCCTTCGACAAGCCGGGCACACTTTAATGAACATTCGTCTCCCAAAGATGCTTAACGTGTTTTTTGCTGATTTAGAAGATAAGCCGCACAAATACCGCCGTTTTTGCTTCACTCGATTTCAAGCGCGCTCAGGTCGATGTCCCTGTCCCGGTAGATGCACCCCAGCCCCTCGTCGTACTGCTTTGCGCACAGGCCGCAGCCGTCAAACGCCTTGCGCAGCGCGCAGCCCCGGATTTCTCCGCCGGTCTTCACGCACAGCGCACACTCGCCCGCCTGAGCCGCCCGCGCAATGGTCTGCATCTCGTTCGTTCTCACCACCGCCGTCATGTTCGGCGTCGCCGTCGCACCCTCCAGCTCGATGCGGATTTGGCCCCTTCTGCACATGCTGTCCATCGTCACCATCTGCGCGGGGATCATCGTGCACAGCAGGTCGTCTCCGATCCCGAATAGCTGCCGCGTCGCCTCAACAAAGCGAGCATACCCGTGCGGAATCATTTCAAGCCGCTCACGGAGGATCTTCCCCATACCGTCGCGCATGGACTGTGCCATGATGACAAGCCACGTCGTCATCATGTTCTCATCCGCAGTCATGCGCCTTTTCTCGAATGTCCAATCCGGGTCAATACACGCTGTCACGCGGTTGTGCGTCACGGTGTATCGCTCCTTGCCCAGCCGCGCAAACGCCTCCCGCGCGGCCCTGTTCTTCTTCATGCGCTTCTCTCCTTGACCTCGGCGTGCTCGTCTTCCTCCGCTGTCCACGCGATGCCCAGCGGCGTGCGCGTCTTTTTCACGCTTCCCAGCCTTCCGTATGCGCCGCACAGCCACAGCATCCGCCGGATGTGCTGGTCGCAGACGACCTCACGCAGGAATTCCGGCAGCCCCGCAAGCTCGCTGTACGCGATAAAGCCGCTCGTCGCGCCCGTCTCAGGCTCCTCCTGTGCTCTCCTGCGCCTGCGCCCTCCAGCCGCCGCGCGCTCAACAGCCACCCGTCTGGCCTCGTCCATCCACACGGGCCCTTCCTGCTTGTGCGCCTGCTCCTGCTCCATGTGCCTGCGCAGCCTTCCCAGCGCTGCCGCCTCATCCCGCCGGGCGTTTTCGGCCTCCATGATTTTTGCGCGCTCTGCCTCCGTGATGATCTGCGTGCTCTCCACGCCCAGCGCATCGGCCATCGCGTCCACATGCTTCATCTTCGGGCAGCGCGTCCCGCATTCGTAGGCCGAGATCGAAGCCCTTGTCACCCCGACGTGCCATGCAAGCGTCTTCTGATCCATCCCGCGCGCCTCGCGCAGCGCTTTGATTCTCTTGCCAATCTCCTTGATTTTCTCTGCCGTATCGTCCATGCTCTGCCTCCCTCGTCTGTTACTGCGTCACCCCGGCCAGCCATTCCCGGTTGAACATCGGCACGGCCTGCTCGATGGCGTCCTGTATCGCTTCTGCCAGCTCCTTGACCTCCGGGTGCGCGTTCCCCGCCGCGCAGCGCTCCCGGTAGACGTGCGCCCACTCGGCGAGGTTCACCTTGAAGATGAACGTGCTCGGGATGCACAGCCGGTACAGCCCGCGCCGCACATCTTGTTTCCCCGTCATCTCCTCGGCCACATACCCGCCGTCCTCCTTCACCCACACCCTGCCGTCTACGTCCGTGTAGTTCTCCGGCAGATCAATGCCCAGCGCTTTGAGCACTTCTTCCGTCGTGCGGATTTTGTCCGCGTAATACGCGCTCTTTTCGCTCTCGCCGAACTCCGCCAGCCGCGTGCTCTCCCGGACAATTCGGTTGTCAAAGCGTTTGGCGTGGCTGTCCCAGTCGTCCTGCCCGGCCCTGTGCAGGCCGTATACCGTCACGGAGATGTCGATGAATTTCAGCAGCGTGATGTGCTTCTGGCCGTACTTGCACAGCTTTTCCAGCATCCGGTGAAAAGCTGTGTACGCTTCTTCTAGCATCTCCCTGCTGTAATCAAGCAAGGGCTCATTCTCAAAGTCCAGCACTTTTTCATGGCTGTTGAGTACGCCAAACGGCGAAATAACCAGACAGCACATTTGCCGTATGCCGTTTTCAAATTCTTCTGTCAGATGTCTCTTGCTGATGTGAAGCGCCACCAGCGCGTCATCCATGCCCGAAATGCTGTTCACATGCACCTTCATGCCTCAACTCTCCTTTTGTCTCTCTTGCTCCTTGCGCCCGACATTTCTGCCGCCCGCAAACGCCGGAACGGTTGTATATCACACGCGTTCATACGCGTGTATTTCCAGATTGATTTTTTCGCACGCGAATAAAACGCGAATAAATTCAATCCTCCTTATACACTCCATCCCATTGCTGCCCGAACGGGCAATCGATACATAAATCCACCAGTAACCCGGTTTCATCGACAAAATATTGGTCTCCAAGCGCAATACATTCTGCGCAATGATCCGAAATGAAGTCTCCCAATTTTGCACCTTTACATCCGTTGCTTTATTTCACTTAACGCCCAACCAACAGCAACACCAACAAGAACTCCACATATCGTGAAAATCTGCACAATTATGCTTTCGCTCACATTTATCCCCCTCTCCACTCCTTGAAGCGCTTTTTGTATTTGTAATATCGCTTCTTGAAATCCCTGTACAATTTCATGCCCTGCTTGTGCGCTTTTGCGCACTTCCGAATCATTTTTTCTGTAATGTCCGTTTGCTTTAAATAATCAGTGCAAAACTCTCTTGCACAAGCAATATTCCTTTCCCTTTGCTTGGCATACTCAGCCCTGCTTTTCATCCATTTCTCCTTCTACGCTTCTTTGCGCGCTTCGTCCGCTTCCACGCTCAGCTCCTCCCTCATGTTTCTTTCCTCCGGCGGCATCATGCCCGCATCCTCGTACATCTTGAGCCTGTCCCTCACATGCCCGAATCCACTCAGCGCTGCATAGACCGTCGCAATCGGGCACATCTCGTCCAGGCATCCGAAGATCAGCCAGTCCTTCTCCTCCTGCGTGACGGCGAACTCGGGCGGAACAACGTCGCAGCCTCGCTCCCTGCACAGGCTCAGGCAGAAGTCCGTCGTAGGCATGTCTGTCTCTCCGTGCCGGATATACTGCCAGCCATCCTTGCCGTACACCATGTTCATCACGGTTTCAAAGTTGTCCTGTGGGTTATCTGTGGTTAGCCTTTTCATTTTTTGCCTCCATGTCAGGTGCGGTATGCCCATATTCATCCCACGCATCCGGCTTCTCGCACCGCTCGAATGTGATCACCCAGACCCACGGATTCGCATACCATCCATATTTTGTAATCTCAGTATTCTTGATTGTGCTGTCCCATAGCGCTGCGAATCTTTCTCTTGGTGAATATCCAATCGGGGGCTTTGATCCTTCTATTTTTGCTTTTTCACACGATTCCTTGTACTCGTCTGTCTCGCACAGATCGCATGTCAATGTGCCCTCGTCGATTGCGTCAGACTGAGAAATCTCGTTCAGCCTTTCTACTTGCACGTCGGTCACGCGGAGGAAGATTCTCGCCGCATCGCGTGGCATGTGGATGGAAGGATGCCATCGAGGCTCCTTATCATATCCAGCAGAAACGGCACTTCCACCATCTGCTTTATAGATATAGTGGTCGCACCAGTCTCCGTTCCACGTCTCCCGCACCCACAGGATGCTCAAACTCGTATGCCACCGTGCTAAGCACAAGTCTGTCGATGATCGCCGGGTTCGCTGCCGTTCCGAAGCAGTCACGCCATGCACTCTGCGCCTCCGCGCGCGCGTCCGCTCTCCGCTCCTCCTCCTCGTCATCTTCTTCACACACATTGGGGTTACGGTAAGGATTACGTTTCTCTCTCGTACTTGTATAGTTTATATATATGTCCCCCGTGTTGCCCCCGATGTTGTCCCCTGTGTTACCCCCGCTGTTATACCCTCTGTTACCCCCCGTGTTACCCCCTGTGTAATCCGATTTTTCCGTATAGCATGTCTCTCCGTCGCGCTCCGTGTCCGGTGCAGCATACTCGGGGTAGAAGTAGATCATCCTGTACGCCGGGCTTTTCTTGTTCTTTTCGCCCTTCGTAAACTCAATCAGTCCGCGCTGCTTGAGGCTGTTTCGCGCTATGGAAAGCGTATCATACTTCATCGGGCAGTATGAGAGCAGCCGGTCATTGCTGATGCGGATGAACTCATCGGGCCACACGCGGCCTTGTGCGCGCTGATTCATGATGTGCATCAGCGCGTACCACAAAAGCCTCTCGCTGGACGTGAGGTGTTCATCAGTCGCATACTCCATAAACCGTATGTGCTCCCGCACATAGTTGACGATTGGCATGACATCATCCCTTTCGCTTTTGTCTCGTGCTCATGCGCGCCCCGTGCTTCCAAAACCGGCGTCGCCGCGATCTCCTGCGTGAATCTCGTCAACGATCTCAACCGGTTCATACCGTACAGGGATGACGACGAGCTGGCTGATCTTGTCTCCTCGCCGGATTCTGCATGTCATGCTGCCGTGGTTATACAGCTTGACGACGATCTCCCCGCTGTATCCCTCGTCAATCAGTCCCGTGCTGGTGATGTCACTGTTCACGTTCAGGCCGCTTTTGCTCACCAGCAGCCCGGCACACCCTGTAGGCAGTTCGACACGTACCCCCGTGTGGAATATGCCCCAGCTTCCGGGATAAATGTCGCGTCCATCTGTTGCATACAGGTCAAGTCCTGCATCTGTGTCATGGGCCCGCGTCGGCGCAATCGCGTCGGCATCCAGCTTTATCCGCACGTTGTGTCTCCCCCTTTGTCCTGCATGGCCGCATCCATGCGGCCTCTTGCTTCCTTGGCGATGTCGCGGACGGTCAGCATGTCGCTCCATCCGCCGATCTGCGATATCACCACGCTGTATTCGTGCCTTGGAATCTCGCGCAGGCCGGAAATGCCATACCGCGCAAGCACGGCCTTGCGGATGGCATTGCCCAGCTTCTTTGTCGCCGCAGCCTCGTCAATGCCGCGCTTGTCAAGCAGCTCGCGTGCTCTCGCGCGGATCGCGTCATTCATATAAGTGATATCGAAAATGAGACAAAGAATCCGTCTGTGGAAACCATTCGTTTGATCGCAGAAGCTCTTGGCGTAACAAAATCTGAGCTTATGGGAGAAAACAAAGAGACTGCCCCCGAAAATGGAGACAGTCTCAAAGCAGAAGGTTTCTTTATTCTAAACGGACTTAGCGATGACGGTCTGAAACAGGCTGTGAACTATCTTCGCTATCTCTCAAAAAGCGAAGATACGAAATAAACTCTCTGAGGTTTTCTTCATCCAGTGCGTACATCAGGCGCACGGCCTCCTCGATCAGCATATCCCTCACGGCTTTTCCTCCTTTCGGATGTTGTTCGCCGTATACAGCATTTGTAATTACATATATGTTGTATCACATAATATGTGCGAATACAAGTAACTGAGAGCATGTTCACATATTCGTGGATTTGAGTTAGTATTATTTGCAATACATAACAGAAAGGGGCTTCAAATGGATACAACTATTTTCTTCTGGAAGCCGAACAATGTTAAATCTGCTATTTCAGGGAAAATGACGCCAATTTCTGTGGATTACGAAGCAAAAACTGGCGTTTTTGCTTCATCTAGGGGCAACAAAACCTATACATGCACACTGGATCAGTGCCCGTGTACAGATTTCTCAATCAATCGAAAGCCTTGCAAGCACATGATTCGCCTTGCCCACGAGCTACACGTCATCACTCTTGAAGGAGTACAGGATTCAAAAGCTGCCGCTCAGGAAAAGCAGGAGCTTTCCATTGCGGATGCACTCATGAAAGATGTGCCTTTGCAAAATGCTCTTGTAATCTTTATCACTGTTGATGCTCTGAAAAATGGTGAAGCCATCTCAGACGAACAGCTCGCATTACTGCACGATTATATGCCTTTCCTCGTTACCGATAACGGCACATTTAATCGGGAGAAACTGCCCGTATATCAAACCATGAAAGCAAAGCTCTCCAATCGTCTTGGGCTTTTACTCGTCGAACATGCAGGAGAATTGACGGAAGATGTCTTGAACCTGCTCTGTCTTCTGGATGATCCATCGTTTGAATAAACCTGATAGTTAGTTTTTCGCTATATAGGTTTACAATCGAATTCAAGGAGGATTGCTCTATGAAAAAGCTGATTTCTCTGTTCATCCCTCTTGTACTCGCAGCGGCAGTCGGCGTCGCTCAGGTTGACCTGTCCGGCATGACCTACGACGAGCTTGTCGAATTGAAAGACCAACTCAACCTTGCTATGTGGAATAGTGAAGAATGGGAGGAGGTTGTCGTGCCACAGGGGCTATGGATTGTTGGCGAAGATATTCCGGTTGGGCATTACACAATCAAACCGGTTGACGGAAATATAGCAACAGTGGTTTACGGTTGCAAACTGAAAGAAAATAAAGCGAACCTGGAGAAATTCACTTCATCATCACGATATGATGAAATCATCAGTCCGTCATACAGATACTATTCTCAAGGCGATAAGGATACAATTGATATTGATATGCAATACGGTTACTATGTCGAAATCGAGGATTCAAGCGTTGTTTTTACCCCATATACTGGAAAGCCAACGCTCGGATTCAAAAAGAAAACCGGCAGCACCTCAACCGGCTCTACGACTGCTCAGGTCACTCCGCCAAAGACCACACCAAGGCCGCAGACTACACCATATATCGATAATAGCACAGGAAGAAGATACATTTACATAGATTATAAGAACGTTGCAAGAAATCCAGAGCTATACAAAAATACCAAGGTTTTCCTAAAGGGTAAGGTCGTTCAGGTTGTTGGATCAAGAACCAGAGGCTATGATATTCGCCTTGCAACAAGCGGGGGCTTTGATGACATCTACTACATCGTCGTGCCCGCAGAAAAGACTCCGTCCTTTAACATTCTGGAGGGCGATAATCTGTTCGTCCTCTGTACGCTTGGTGGGGACTACACATATAAAGCTGTCCTCGGAAACGAAATAACCCTTCCTCTCGCCACAGCGGATTCGATCAGCCTCCAGGAATAGAAAGCAAAACAAAAACCCGCCCCGGTTTCCCAGGGAGGGTACGCAGAATCAGCCAACACCACTTGTCCGATTTGCTGTTTTATTATAGCGCGGGCGATGCACAAAGTCAAGGAGCCAATCATGAACGCAGTCATCTATGCCCGCTATTCCTCTCACGGGCAAACAGAGCAGTCCATCGAGGGACAGCTCCGGGATAATTACGAGTGGGCCAAGCAGCAGGGCGTCACCGTGATTGCGGAGTACATCGACAGAGCACTGACCGGAACAAAGGATGCACGCCCGGATTTTCAGCGCATGATCGAGGATGCTTCTAAGAAGCAGTTCCAGATAATCATCGTCTGGAAGCTGGACAGATTCGCCCGTAACCGTTACGACAGCGCCATCTACAAGGCCAAGCTCAAGAAATTCGGCGTCAAGGTCGTCTCAGTCAAGGAAAACATCACCGATAGCCCGGAGGGCATCATCCTTGAAGGTCTCCTGGAATCCATGGCCGAGTATTACTCTGCCAACCTCTCTCAGAACATCAAGCGCGGCCAGCGCGAGTGTATGGAGAACGGAACTTACTGCGGCGGTCATGTCCCCTATGGGTATAAGATCGTAGATAGGAAGCTCGTCGCCGACGAAAAAAACGCTCCGGTTATCCGATATGTATTCGCTCAGTATGCACAGGGCATACCGAAAAAGAAGATCATCGACGAGCTGAATAAACGCGGTGTCAGAGGAAAAAACGGAAAGCCTTTAACCATAGCAGCTTTTCAGCACGCGCTGTCCAATCCGACCTATGTTGGAAATTACGTTTACAAAGGCCAGACAATTAACGGCCTCTGTGAAAAGCTCATCGACGACGAAACCTTTGCAAAGGTGCAGGAGAGATTGAAGCTCACAGCCCGCGCGCCGGCAGCGGGAAAGGCAAAGGCGGACTATCTTCTCCAGGGCAAGGCTTTCTGCGGATACTGCGGATCACCGATGGTCGGAGAATCTGGGCGCTCAAAGAATGGTGAAATCTATTACTACTATGCCTGTGCAGCAAAGAAAAAGAAGCATACCTGCAAAAAGAAGAACGAGCGCAAGGGATTTATCGAATGGTATATCGTCGAGCAGACAATGCAGTACATTCTCAACCCGGATCGCGCAGATCAAGTAGCCAAAGCCGTTGTTCAGGAGTATAAAAAAGAGTTTTCAGACAGCAGAATTGGCGAGCTCGAAAAGGCCATGAAGCAGATAGACCGTGAACTGGATAAACTCGTAGACGCTTTGATTGACGCCCCGAAGATTGCGCACCAGAAAATCTACTCACGAATGGAAGCGCTCGAAGCTCAGAAAGCCGAGCTCGATTCAGACCTTGCCAAGCTGCGCATCGCCCAGGAAATTCAGCTCACCGTACCAGAGGTCAAGGCGTGGCTTAAAAAATTCTGTACAGGAGACCCAACCGATGAGGAATTCAGAAAGCGAATCATCGATGTATTCATCAATTCCGTCTATCTGTACGATGACAGGATCATCGTTTTCTATAATATTCGAGGTGGAAAGCAAATTTCTTACATTGATCTCGAAAATTCTTCTGAAATTTCCGACGATGATGCAACGTCAAATTGTTCGGATTTGAACGCACACGCTCTACTGCTTAAGATCGTTCAAGCTTCACAGCTTGAATGGTCTTTTTTTATGCTTTCTGCATATTTTCTCCATCTTCTTCTTGTTTATTCTCGCGCCCGACCCTGTCTGCGCGGGATATCTCCTCAGCCGGACCGCAAACCGGCGAACGACAGCACGGCTTTGCAATCTCCCCTGCCCAACAGCGGACGTGCGCCAGCCATTCAGGAAAAAGCTGGCAAAGCGCTTCCTCAACGCCATTCCGATTGACGTCATCGTGCGCATTATGGTAAAATTCCAATATGCTACCTATAGAAAGAAGGAGGCCGATCAACAGTGAGTATTCTGCCCATCGTTCTGCTCGCCATCATCGCCTTTCTCGTCGTATGCATGTTCTTCGCTGCGGGCAACAGCCATGCCTCCAGCGATGATATATTCCCGTCCCCTCCTCCGCCGCCAGCACCTCGGCATCGATCCCCGTCCCTGTTCTTTGAGACGGACTGGATCGGCAAGCGGAATCACCGTCACGACGCCGCCATGGAGCGCCATCGCGCCGCCTCCCGAAGCAGTAACGACCACGAATTCCCCCTGTAACGCTCCGGAATCATTCCGTCAAAACCGGCATGATGCCGATTGCATACCGACGGAGTGATAGAAGTCCCGCTGCTTTACGACCGAGGCCGGAGCCTTACAGAAGGGTTTTCACAGTAAAGCACGCCAATGCACGCGTGCTTTTTTCTTGCTCCCGTCATACAAGGTTCATGTGGCTCAGCCCATGAAAAAGGCCGCCTTGCATCAATCAAAGCAGCATAGCCAATCATCATGCAGCCAAGAGGCTGCATGATGCGTCCATTTTCTTGCAATTTCTACCGTTCTTACCCGTCCTCCATGCTGTGAATCGCCGCATCCAGCGCGGCAATCGAATGAATGGCCTGCTGGCGTACCAGCAGCTGACGGCGGACCTGCTGCGGCGCGCCGGCATACAGGCGCCGCGCGTTCGAGTCGCTCTCCAGCAGCGCATAGAGATTGGGATACAGCTTCACAAGCGTCACCTCCAGCCTCTAGCTTGCGCGCTAAAAGCCGCGCTTATGCTTGACGCTGCCTGACAGGCGGGATTATAATGGTCGAAAACGGCGCTTGGGAGGAAGGCATGACGGCAATGGAGGCAGCGCGCAAGGCGCTACAGGACGTATTCGGCTACGACCAGTTCAGGCCGGGTCAGGAGGACGTCATCGCGGCGATACTCAGCGGGCGCGACGTCATGGCCGTCATGCCCACGGGCGCGGGCAAATCGCTGTGCTACCAGATTCCGGGGCTTGTTCTGCCAGGTGTCACGCTCGTCGTGTCGCCGCTCATCTCGCTGATGCGCGATCAGGTGACGGCGCTGCTGCAAAACGGCGTGCGCGCCGCCTACCTCAATAGCTCGCTGACCGCGCGGCAGTTCTCCCTCGCCCTGCAAAACGCTCGGCAGGGCGTCTACAGAATCGTCTACGTCGCGCCCGAGCGGCTGATGACCGACGCCTTCCTCAGCTTTGCGCGCGGCGCGCAGATTGCACAGGTCGTCGTCGATGAGGCGCACTGCGTCAGCCAGTGGGGGCAGGATTTCCGCCCCGGCTACCTGCAAATCGCGCCGTTCCTCGCCGCCCTGCCCGCCCGTCCGCGCGTCAGCGCCTTCACTGCGACGGCCACGGATGCCGTCCGTCAGGACATCAAGCGCCTGCTTAACCTGCGCCAGCCCTTTGAGATCACCACGGGCTTTGACCGGCCCAACCTCTATTTTGAGGTTCGCCATCCCAGGGACAGGGACGCGGAGCTGCTTCGCTTTCTTTCGGAGCATCAGGGGCAGAGCGGCATCGTCTACTGCGGCACGCGAAAGGGCGTGGAGGAGGTCGCGCGGATGCTGCGCCAGAACGGCGTGGATGCGGTCGGCTACCATGCGGGTATGCCCGACGAGGAGCGCCGCCGCGCGCAGGAGGACTTCGTCGCCGACATCTCCCCCGTCATCGTGGCGACAAACGCCTTCGGCATGGGCATTGACAAGTCGAACGTCTCCTTCGTCGCGCACTACAACATGCCCAAGGATCTGGAGAGCTATTATCAGGAGGCGGGCCGCGCCGGACGCGACGGCGAGGATGCGGTCTGCTGCCTGCTCTATCAGCCCGCAGACGTGCGGCTGAACACCTTTCTCATCGAGCACGCGCAGGACGAAAGCGAAATGGACGAGCAGACGCGGCAGGTTGTCGCCGACCGCGCCCGCGAGCGTCTCAAGCAAATGACCTTTTACGCGACGGGCCACGGCTGCCTGCGCGCGCGGATCCTCAGCTACTTCGGCGAGAAGCCGGAATCGCCGCACTGCAACAACTGCTCCGGCTGCCTCGCCGGCGCCAGCGAGCGCGACGTGACGGTTCAGGCCGGGCAGATCGTCGCGGCCGTCATCGCCATGCAGGGGCGCTACGGCAAGGCGCTGACGGCGAAGGTGCTCGTCGGCGCGCGTGATGAGCGCATCCGCGCGCGCGGGCTTGATAAGCTCTCCGCTTTTGGCTGCCTGCACGCTGAGGGCGAGGACAATGTGCGCCGGATGATCGACGAGCTCATCGCTGACGACGTGCTGATGGTGACGGAGGGCGAATATCCCCTGCTGCGCGCAGGCGCACGCGCTGCCGAAACGCTGCGCGGCGACGAGCCCATACACATGACGCTGCCCGCGCCGGGCAGCGCGCAGGAGGCTCGCACCCGCCGCAGCGCCAGCGTGGACAGGGCGCTGCTTTCCCGGCTCACAGCCGTGCGCCGGCGCATCGCCGAGGAGCAGCATGTGCCGCCGTTCGTCATCTTCACCAACGCCACGCTGCGCGACATGGCGGATAAGCGGCCCCGCACGCGCGCGGCGATGCTGCGGGTGGCCGGCGTAGGCGAGCGCAAGCTCGAGCGCTACGGCGAGACCTTTCTTCGGGAGATTGAAGCCTATGTCAACGACTGATTGCCTTGCCGCACGGCGCGCCCGGCTGCGCGAAGGAGCGGCGACGCTCCTTGTCTGCCTGCTGGCGAGCGCGGCTCTGCTGCTCCTGTGCACGCAGAGCTCGCCGCTCTATCCGACCAACACCTGGGCGGACGCCAACTGCCTGCTGACCGTCGGACGCGTCATGCGTGCGGGCGGCGTGCTCTACCGCGACATCTACGAGCAGAAGGGGCCGACACTCTACCTGCTCCACGCGCTGGCCGCGTGTATCAGCGATTCGAGCTTTCTCGGCGTGTTCATTCTGGAGGTGCTCAGCCTGACGGCAGCGCTGGCCGCGGCGTGCCGCCTGCTGCGCAGGCGTCTGTCCCTGCCGCTGTCGCTGGCGGGCGGCGTGCTGCTGGGCGCGGCGATGCTCGTCTCCTCCGCCTTCGCGCAGGGGGACAGCGCAGAAGAATTCTGCCTGCCGCTGCTGCTGGGCGCACTGCTGATCGCTGCAAGCGAATATGAGCGCGACGCCGGGCCGATGCGCCCGTCGCGTCTGCTTGTCTGCGGGCTGCTGGCAGGCGGCGTGGCGACGATCAAGTACACGATGCTCGGGCAGTTCATCGGTCTGTGCGCCGTGGAGGGCGTGCTTGCGCTGCGCCACGGCGGCTTCATGCGCGCGCTTCGCAGTGCCGGGGCGTTTCTCGTCGGCATGGCCGCGCCCATCGCGCTGTGGATCGCCTACTTCGCTGCCAACGGTGCGCTGGGCGACGCCTTCACGGCCTATATCGTCAACAACACGACGCTCTACGACGGCGGCAGCAACAGCATGGACTGGGCCTCCCTGCCCGGCTACCTGCGCAGCAACGCGCTGTGGATCCTGCCCGCTGCGCTGGGGCTCCTGCACATGGCGCTCCGGCGGGAGCTTTCGCTTGCCGAGCGCGCAGCCATGCTGGCTATGGCGGCAGGTCAACTCGTGGCTATCTGCTTTTTGGGGCGCGTATGGCCGTACTGCCCGCTGGCGCTGAGCGTGTTTGCCGTCTTTGGTTTCAGCGCCCTGCTGGCATGGTGCGCGCGCCTCGGGCGATGGTTTTCCCGCGCTGCGCTGCCCCTGTCCGCCGCCACTGCGCTGGTGCTGGCTGTTTTCGCCAGCCCGAACGTATCCGTACGCGGCGTCCCCTATGAGGATACGGCGCAGGCACGGCTGGCGCGCTATATCGAGCCGGGCGCGACGCTGCTGCAATACAGCCATCTGGATGACGGGCTGTATCTCGCCGCAGGCACGCTGCCGAAGGAGAAGTATTTCGTCCGGCTAAACGTCAAGCTGCCCGAGATGCAGGAGGAGCTTGACCGCTATGTGGAGCAAGCCCTGCCAGACTATGTGCTGATCTCCTGGCGGCCCCTGCCCGAGCGCTTTGACCGCTATCAGCTCATCGCCACGGATGCAGGCTATGACGATTCGGGCCGCATTAACAAGATGCTGTACTTATATAGAAGGAAAAGCCCATGATGCACGCCGCACGGCGGGATGCAATGGGCTGAGGGAGGTTACCGGCGAATATGGACATGGATACCGTCATCGACGCGGCGCGCCTGCGCCGCTTTATGGAGCGCGCTTATCGAGCGGAGGGCTTTTCAGGCGATGAAGCTGCGCAAATTGCCGATGTGCTGATGCAGGCCGACCTGTTCGGCATCGAAAGCCACGGGGCACAGCGCATGATGTACTATCACAGGAATATCGCCTCGGGCAGCGTCGCCATCGGCGCGCAGCCGGAGGTGCTGCGGGAGACGCCCGTCTCCGCGCTGATGGACGGCCACTTCGCCATGGGGCAGCTTACCGCGCGCAGAGCGATGGGGCTGGCGATCGAAAAGGCCAAAAAAAGCGGCGTCGGCATGGTCGCCGTGCGCAATTCCTCGCACTACGGTATTGCAGGCTACTACACGCTGATGGCCGAGCGAGAGGGGCTGGCCTCCTTCTCGATGACAAACACCGGGCCGATCATGACCCCGACCTTCGGACGGGAGATGATGCTGGGCACCAACCCGCTGGCCTTCTGCATGCCCGCCGACCCCGTGCCCTTCTGGTTTGACGCCTCCACGACGGTGGTGACGCTGGGCAAGGTGGAGGTTTATGCCAAGCGCGGCAAGCCCATGCCCGAGGGCTGGACGATCGACGCGGATGGCCGCACCTGCACCGATGCGCAGAGGATGAACCGTTCCATTCTCGCGGGCGAGCCGGGCGGCGTGCTGCCGCTGGGCGGCGAGGGCGAGACGCACAGCGGCCACAAGGGCTACGGGCTGGCACTGATGGTCGAGGCGCTCACCGGCGTGCTGGCACAGGGGCTGATGGCCCCGGAGATGTGCGGCGCACACGGCGACCATACGAGCCACTTCTTCCTCGCCTTCGATCCGGGGCTGTTCGGCGACGCGCAGGCCATCCGCGCGCAGATGAGCCGCTATCTGGCGATGCTGCGCGCCAGTGCGCCCGCGCCAGGACAGGCGCGCATCTACACCCACGGCGAGAAGGCGTTTGAGGCGCAGGCTCTCCGCCTGCGCGAGGGCGTGCCCGTGGAGGCCAACACACTGCGCGAGCTTGATGAAATTGCCGCCGAGCTGGGCATCGGGAGCGTGTGACGATGAAGAAAATGACACAGGGCAGCATCGTGCGCCACCTGCTCGCCTATGCGCTGCCGCTGATCCTGGGCAACTTCTTTCAGCTCACCTACAACGCAGTGGACTCCATCATCATCGGCAAATTCGCGGGTGAGGGTGCGCTAGCGGCAGTCAGCGCCTCCAACCCCGTGATGACGATTGTCATCCTCGGCGTGTCCGGCATCTCCATCGGCGCATCGGTGCTCATGAGCCGCTTCTTCGGCGCAGGCGACGAGGACGCTCTTCGCCGGGAGGTCGCCACCACCATCCTCTTCGGCGGGGCGCTGTCGCTGGCAGTCTTTGCGCTGGGCGTGCCGCTGGCGCTGCCGATTCTTCGCCTGATGAGCGTGCCGCAGGAGATTCTGCCGATGGCGGGCACCTATCTGCGCATCATCTTCGTGGGCTTCCTGTTCACCTTCCAATACAACATCCTCGCCGCAGCGCTACGCAGCGTAGGCGATTCCCGCACGCCGGTGATCTTTCTGGCGCTGGCCTCCGTGCTCAACGGCACGCTCGACGCGGTGTTCATCGCCGGGTTGCGCTGGGGCGTCGCCGGGGCAGGGCTGGCGACGGTCATCGCCGAGGCCGTCAGCGCGCTGCTGTGCCTTGTCTACATGCGCAGGCGCGTGCCGCTGCTGCGCCTGCGTCTGTCTGAGCTGCGCATCGACCGGGCGCTGCTTTCCGAAACCGTGCGCAGCGGCTCCATCACCGCGCTTCAGCAGGCGTGCCAGCCCGTGGGCAAGCTGCTCATCCAGCGGGCCATCAACGCGCAGGGCGTGGGCATGATTGCGGCCTTCAACGCCGTCAGCCGCGTGGACGACTTCGCCTGCATCCCGGAGCAGAGCATCTCCTCGGGCATGATGACCTGCGTGGCGCAGAACCGCGGCGCAGGGCAGACGGAGCGCGTGCGCGAGACGCTGCGGCGCGGCATGGCGCTGGAGCTTTGCTACGGCGTGCTCATCTGCATCGTGACGCTGCTGGGCAAAACGCCCGTCATGCGCCTGTTCGCCGCGCAGGACAGCGAGCAGATGGTCGTCATGGGCGTGGATTACCTGACGTGGATGGCGTTTTTCTACCTGCTGCCGGGGCTCACCAACGGCATACAGGGCTACTTCCGCGGCATGGGCGAGATGAAGACGACGCTCATCGCCACGGCGATTCAGATCAGCGTGCGCACGCTTGTGGTCTACCTGCTCGTGCCGCGCGCTGGGCTGACAGCCGCGGCGTGGGCCTGCGCCGTCGGCTGGGCATGTATGCTGGTGTATACGGGACTGCGGTACCGGGCGCTGCGTGACAGGTGATAATGGCAATAAAACGAAGCCTGTGTCAGGGGGAAAATGGGTTCTTTCCCCGTGCACAGGCTTCATTTATGGGCGTCTCATGCTGTTCTGCGCCTAAACCATTGCTTTGCAGGATTCCCCGTCAGGTAACGCTTCGCTCCCTGACTGCTTTTGCATCATTGCTTCGCAATAGCTGAATACGTTGGGCTGCCGCCCAAACCCGCTTGGGGCTCTGCCCCAAACCCTGCAAGGGATTTCATCCCTTGACCCTTCTACGCTTCGCTCTTATGTTCAAGCCACTAGACGCTAAACAGTATCAGCTCATTCCACCGTCACGCTCTTGGCGAGGTTCCTCGGCTTATCGACGTCGAGACCACGCGCGCAGCTGATATAATACGCCAGCAGCTGGAGCGGCACGACCGCCAGCGACGTGGCGAACAGCGCCTCCGTCCTCGGGACATAGACGGTGAAGTTCACCGTATCCTCGATGGCATACTGTCCGTAGGTCGTCAGGCCAAAGAGATACGCGCCGCGGCTGCGCACCTCCACCATGTTGGAGACCACCTTCTCAAACAGCTCAGGCTGCGTCGCCACGCCGACGACGAGCACGCCGTCCTCAATGAGGCTGATCGTGCCGTGCTTGAGCTCGCCGGCGGCATACGCCTCCGAGTGGATGTAGCTGATCTCCTTGAGCTTGAGGCTGCCCTCCAGGCTGATGGCGTAATCGAGCCCGCGGCCGATGAAGAACACGTCCCGGCTGGCGGCCATCTTGTTGGCGAACCACTGGAGCCGCTCCTTGTCGCTGAGCGTGCGCTCGATCTTATCCGGCAGAGCCAGCAGCTCATCGATGAGCGCCTGCTCGCGCGCTACATCGATGGCGCCGCGCACGGCGGCCATCCGCACGGCCAGCAGGTACAGCGCCGCAAGCTGCGTGGAATATGCCTTGGTCGTCGCCACGGAGATTTCGGGTCCGGCCCATGTGTACATCACCGCATCCGCCTCGCGCGCGATGGACGAGCCGACGACATTCACCACCGCCAGCGTGTAGATGCCGCGCTCCTTGCACAGGCGCAGGGCGGCGAGGCTATCCGCCGTCTCGCCGCTCTGGCTGATGACGACCGCCAGCGCGTGCTCATCCAGAATCGGGCTGCGGTAGCGGAACTCGCTGGCAAGCTCCACCTCGCATGGGACGCGCGCAAGCTGCTCGATGACATAGCGCTCCGCCATGCCGACGTGATAGGCCGAGCCGCAGCCGATGAGCACCACGCGCGAGATGGCGCGCAGGTCATCGTCGGTGAGGCCCGTCTCGGTCAGGTCGATGCTGCGCGTGCCGTCCTCGTTTTCGCGGATGCGCGGGGAGAGCGTATCGCGCACGGCGCGCGGCTGCTCGTGAATCTCCTTCATCATGAAGTGCTCGTAGCCGTCCTTCTCGGCAGCCGCGGCATCCCACTGGATCTCGGAGACGGGCTTCTCGACCTCTTCGCCGTCGATGCTGTAGACGTGCAGCTCGTCGCGCGTCAGGCAGGCGATCTCCATGTTGTCGATGTAGACGACCCGGCGCGTATAGCTGAGCATGGCCGGCACGTCGGAGGCGATCATGTGACCCTCCAGCTCGCCCTCGCAGCAGCCCAGAATCAGCGGGCTGTCCTTGCGGGCGGCGTACATCACTCCCGGCTGATCGCCGAAGAGAATGCCCAGCGCATAGCTGCCGCGCACGCGCACCATCATCGCGCGAATCGCGTCGAGCGCGCGCTCGCGCGGGGGCATCGACGCGCGGCCCGGGTCGCTGTAATAGCGGTCCAGCAGCAGCGCGGCGACCTCCGTATCCGTCTGGGACTGGAAGGCGTAGCCCTTGCGCGTGAGGCTGGCCTTGATATCCTGATAGTTCTCGATGATGCCGTTGTGCACGACGACCACGCGCTTCTCGCGGGAGTAGTGCGGATGGGCATTGACGGTGCTCGGCTCGCCATGCGTCGCCCAGCGCGTATGGCCGATGCCGCAGCAGCCGCGCACGGCGTTGCCGGAGTCGGTCATCTGCATCAGGGTCTTGAGCCTCCCCTTCGCCTTGACGACCTCCACATGGTCGCGGCCCTCGTCGCGCACGGCAATGCCCGCCGA
>JALFHA010000122.1 GCA_022776785.1 Clostridiales bacterium
TCCTTGACCGTGATGATGCGCACGTCCGTCTGGCGCGCCAGCATCCGCGCGATTTCGTAGATGTCGTCAATATAGGCGCACAGCACCCGGATGCCCGCGATGTCGGACAGATGCTCGGTCATGTTTTCCACATTGACCTCCAGCCCCATCTTCTTGAGCTTGCGGGCGATGGAGGAGGGCTTCTTGAGCCGGCTCTCGATGAACTCGATCGGGTTTCTGCGGTAGCGCACGGCCAGATCCTCGGAGAGCACCTCGAGCTTGGTGCGCATTTCCAGAATCGCGCAGTGATAGCGCATCATGACCTCCTGATAGAGCGCCTCCTGCTCGAACACATGCTCGCTGTCCGACGGGATGATGTCCGTATCGATGGCCGTCGGGCCGCGCAATTCATTATTTCTCATGATTCATCCCATTACCGTTTCTGTGTTTGCGCCGCTCCCCTTGCGGCGCAAATTGTGACTAAATACAGTATAGCACAAAGCGCGGGCGCTGTCTACGGACAGATTGCCCGCCGTGCGCAGGTCAGTTCATTGCGCGCATTTTTCCTTGCCAGACGGCGCAAAATGGTGTATCATAGGAGAGCGTCAGCAGACGTCTTTTCACCATAATGACTGCATGAAAGAAGGATTTGACGATGATTACCTCCGACATGTCCATTGCCTCCGTCATGAAGCTCGACCCCGAGGTTGCGCCCGTGTTCCTCTCGTATGGGATGCACTGCCTCTACTGCCCGCACGCCTCCGCCGAGTCCATCGCCGAGGCCAGCCTCGTGCACGGCGTGGATGCGGACGCGCTGGTCAAGGCGCTCAACGCCTATTTCGACGCGAAGCAGAAGTGAGCCGCACCGGTTTCTTTTGAGTTTTTCCGCTGAAACCTCCCGCTTTTTTGGGAGGTTTTCCTTTTGCCCGGAATCCGCGCATGATGATATAATTTGATATGTAATCAAGCGGCGGCAAAGGCCCCCGCACAAGGGAGGACGGACACATGAAACGGATTCAGTCGGCGTGCATCTGCCAGACGCTTCACTTTATCCTCAAGGACGACGTGCCGCACGAGGAGGCCGTCGCTCAGGTGGCCCACGAGGTCGAGCGCTACAAGGCCTCGCTTGAGAAGAACCGCATCCGCCACAAGCTGCTTGAGGAAACCGTGTGCCCGGACGGCTCCGTGCTGCTCAGGCTCATCAAGCAATACAACCAGAGCCCTGTAGGCAGCTATCTCGACTGACGCAGGCGACATCGCGCACGCAGGACGCAGGGACCATCTTCCCCGCGTCCTTTTCCCGCTGATGCCGCTTTGCATCCGCTTTCATGCGCCGCAAAAGGAGGTTATGATGATGTTCAACGCAGGCGATACCGTTATGCACCCCACCGAAGGCGTATGCCGCGTGGAGGATGTGCGCACCCTTCAGTTCGGCTCCGCGCCCCAGCCCTACTACGTCCTGCACCCGACCGGTGAGAAGGCGTCCTCAACCGTCTATCTGCCCGTCTCCCGAGGGGACAGCGTGCTGCGCCGCCTGCTCTCCCGGGAGGATATTCTCCACTTCATCCACGAGAGCGGCGACTACGCCGGCTTGTGGATTGAGGACGGCCGCCTGCGCAAGGAGGCGTTTCAGAGTATCCTCGAGGAGGGCAACTACGCGAGGATCATCCGCATGATCCTCGAGCTGCATCAGGCGCGCCTGCGCCGCCAGAGCGAGGGCAAAAAGCCCTGCGCCGCGGACGAGGCGCTGCTTGCGCAGGCGGAGCGGCTCGTCCACCAGGAGTTTTCCTGCGTGCTGAATCTCTCCCCGCAGGAGACAGTCTCCTTCATCCGTCAGGAGCTCAAATGCGGCTGAGCGGATGGTTGCCGTTTTGTCTCTATGCCCTCCGGACATCAGAGCTTCAAAAAATGTCTTACCTTTGCCCATGAGCTGTGCTATACTATCCGCGTTTCCGCCTCCGGGCTGAACGCATAAACGCGCCTTTCGCTTACAGTTTGTCAAGCATCGGCGCGCGGCAAGCCGGCATGATGCCGGCTGCTTCACCGACGAAAATCTGCAAATTCCGCTGCCCGGCCCGAGTCCGGCGCTTGGCAGAAGGATTGGCATGACAAAAGAGGTATCTTGGCATGGTTGGATTGGGTACGCTCATCAACGCCGCCTGCGTGCTGCTCGGCGGCGCGATGGGCTTTCTCTTTGGCAGGGCGCTCAAGGAGCGCTATCAGGACATCATGGTCAAGGCCTGCGGGCTGAGCACCATCTTCATCGGCGCCTCCGGCGCGTTCCAGCACATGCTGCTCGTCACGCCCGAGGGCATCGAGACCACCGGCTCCATGCTGCTGGTGATTACGCTGTGTCTGGGTGGCCTGCTGGGTGAGATTCTGGATATCGAGGGGCGCATCGAGCAGTTTGGCGAGTGGCTCAAGGTCAAGAGCCGCAGCGAGCGCGACCCGCGCTTCATCGAGGGCTTCACCTCCGCGTCCTTCACCATCTGCATCGGCGCCATGGCCATCATCGGCCCGATGAATGACGCCATCGATCACGACTACTCGCTGCTCATCACCAAGGGCATCCTCGACGCCATCGTCGTCATGGCTCTGACCTCCTCGCTGGGCAAGGGCGCCATCTTTTCGGTCATTCCGCTCGTCCTCTGGCAGGGCGCCATGACGCTGCTCGCCCGCCTGCTCATGCCCGTGATGACGGAGTCTGCGCTCGCCTGCCTCTCTCTGGTGGGCAATGTGCTGATCTTCTGCGTGGGCATCAACCTGCTCTTCGGCAAGAAGGTCAAGGTAGCCAACTATCTGCCCGCGCTGGTGCTCTCCGTCCTGTGGGCCGTGTTCGCCGCCTGAAGCGGCCCGGCCCGTGATTTCGCCCTCCTGTGCTCGTTGAATATGTGAAAAATAAATTTCTGTTGGGGGTTGACTTTTCTCCCACGGTCTGGTATACTCTTTAACCGTCAGGTGGTTCGCGGCTCGTGAGCTTCCGATGCCAATGTGGCTCAGTCGGTAGAGCAGCGGTTTCGTAAACCGCAGGTCAAGGGTTCGAGTCCCTTCATTGGCTCCATTTCGAGGTGTAGCGCAGTTTGGTAGCGCGTTTGGTTCGGGACCAAAAGGTCGCAGGTTCA
>JALFHA010000123.1 GCA_022776785.1 Clostridiales bacterium
TCATCTCCATGCTCGTCACCAACATCTACAACATGGCGGACACCTTCTTCGTCAGCCAGATCGGCACGTCGGCCTCCGGCGCGGTGGGGGTCATCTTCTCCGCGATGGGCATCATACAGGCTGTGGCCTTCACCATCGGCATGGGCAGCGGCACCAACGTCAGCCAGGCGCTCGGCGCGGGCGATGAGGAGCGCGCGCAGCAGTTCGTGTCCGTGGCATTCTTCACGGCGTTTGCCGTGGGCGTGGCGCTGGCGGCGCTGGGGCTTGCCAACCTCGACGCGCTGGTGCGCTTCCTCGGTGCGACGGAGACCATCGCGCCCTACGCGCGCGACTACGCCACCTACATCCTCTACGCCGCGCCGTTCATGATGTGCTCGTTCGTGATGAACAACCTGCTGCGCTTTGAGGGGCTGGCCGCATACGCGATGGTCGGCATCACGACGGGCGGCCTGCTCAACATCCTGCTCGACCCGCTGCTGATCTTCGGCCTCGGGCTGGGCACGGCGGGCGCGGCCATCGCTACGGCGATTTCGCAGCTCGTCAGCTTCGTCATCCTGCTGCTGATGACCAACCTGCGTGCCGATGCGATCTCCATCAGCCTGCGGCGCTTTACGCCCAGCCTGCGCCTCTACGGACGCATCCTCTACAACGGCGTGCCGTCGCTGGGGCGTCAGGGCATCGCCAGCATCTCGACCATCCTGCTCAACACGACGGCCGGCGCCTACGGCGATGCGGCCATCGCGGCGATGTCCATCGTCAGCCGGTTCGTGCTGTTTATCAATTCCTCCGTCATCGGCTTCGGGCAGGGCTTCCAGCCGGTGTGCGGCTTCAGCTACGGCGCGGGCAAGTACAAGCGCGTGCGCGAGGCGTTCTGGTTCTGCGTCAAGGTCGCCACCGTCATCCTGCTGGTGCTCGGCGGCATCTCGATGATCTTCTCTGAGCCCATCATCACTGCGTTCCGCCGCGACGACGCCGAGGTCATCGCCATCGGCACGCTCGCGCTGCGGCTTCAGCTTGTCACGCTGCCGCTGTGGGGCTTCATCGTCATGAGCAACATGTTCACACAGTCCATCGGCTACGGCGTGCGCGCGACGATCATCTCCATCTCCCGGCAGGGGCTGTTCCTCATCCCGGCGCTGCTGATTCTGCCGAGGCTGCTCGGCCTGCCGGGCATTCAGTGCGCCGCGCCCATCAGCGACCTGTGCGCCTTTGGCCTGTCGCTGGCGGTGGTGCTGGACATCCTGCGCCGGTTTGAGCAGATGCCCGACAGGGAGGATGTGCCGAGGGTGTGACGCCCTGAGCGGCAAAGGGCTTGACGGATCATCTGGTCTGTGCTACAATGCTATCTGGTAATGAAAACCAGATTCGCGCAGGGCAGCTGCCCCGCGAACGCCATCCATCCAGAAGGGAAGTCTTGTCCATGCGCACCAAGCTCCGCGACCGGGAGCTCCCGGTCTACACCAAGGGAGAAGAACGCTTCAATATGATCTCGCACATCGTCGGCGGGGCCATCGGCGTGGCCGCGCTCGTGCTGTGCATCGTCCGCTCGGCCCTGCATCACAACGGCTACGGGCTGGCGGGCTCCATCGTCTTCGGCATATCGATGATCCTGCTGTACACGATGTCCAGCATCTACCACGGCCTGCGCGAGGGCACGGCCAAGCGCGTGATGCAGGTGCTCGACCACTGCACCATCTATGTGCTCATCGCCGGAACGTACACGCCGCTGCTGCTGAGCGCCATGCGGCCCATCGACCCGGTGTCAAGCTGGGTGCTGATGGGCGTGATGTGGGCGCTGGCGGCGGTGGCCATCACGCTGACGGCCATCGACCTGCACAAGTACCGTGTGTTTTCCATGATTTGCTACATCGGCATGGGGTGGGCCGTTATCTTCAAGCTGCCGCTGCTCATTCAGGCGGTCGGCTGGGGCGGCTTCTGGCTCATCCTGCTGGGCGGCGTCAGCTATACCATCGGCGCGGTGCTCTACGGCATGGGCAAAACGAAGAAATACATGCACAGCATCTTCCACCTGTTTGTGATTCTGGGCAGCGTGCTGCACACGCTGGCGATTCTCATCTTCGCGCTGTGACGGCGCGGGCTTCCGCTCCCTGACGGGGCGGAATTTTTTTTATGCCGCGGCGCGCAGGGGTCTTCACAAAAACGGTCAACGGCCTATAATGGAGATAGATTGACCGCAGCGGTTGACGGAGGTGAGAGCTTGAATCCCAAATTCTATGAGCTGCCGGAGGAGCGGCGCGCCGCGCTCATCAACGCAGGCTTCCGCGTGTTCTCGCGCAACGAGTACAAAAAGAG
>JALFHA010000213.1 GCA_022776785.1 Clostridiales bacterium
CCCAGCTGGGTAACCTTCTGGTTGGCGTAGATGGCCACGTTGCCCGATCCGGACACGACCACGGTCTTGCCCTTGAAGCTCTCGCCCTTGCTGGCGAGCATTTCGCGGGTGAAGTACGCCAGACCAAAGCCGGTGGCCTCCTTGCGCGCCAGAGATCCGCCGTAGGTCAGGCCCTTGCCGGTCAGCACGCCCTCATACAGGCCGGTGATGCGCTTGTACTGGCCGTACAGATACCCGATTTCGCGCGCGCCCACGCCGATGTCGCCCGCCGGAACGTCCACGTCCGCGCCGATGTAGCGGTACAGTTCGGTCATGAAGCTCTGGCAGAAGGCCATGATTTCGCGGTCGCTCTTGCCCTTGGGGTCGAAGTCGCTGCCGCCCTTGCCGCCGCCGATGGGCAGCCCGGTCAGCGAGTTTTTGAACACCTGCTCAAAGCCGAGGAACTTGATGATGCCCAGATTGACGCTCGGATGCAGCCGCAGGCCGCCCTTGTACGGGCCGATGGCGCTGGAGAACTGCACGCGGAACGCATTGTTGACCTGAACCTGTCCCTTGTCGTCCACCCACGGCACGCGGAAAAGCAGCTGGCGCTCGGGCATGGTGATGCGCTCAAGCAGCGCCTCGCGGCGGTACTTCTCCTCGTTGCGCTCGATGACCGGGCGAAGCGAATCGAGCACCTCGCGCACGGCCTGGTGGAACTCCGGCTGGCTGGGATTCTCCCGAACCACGCGCTCGTAAACCTCATCGACGTAAGACATGCGATAAACCCCCTTGTATATCTATCCTATGCGGATGAAATCGTGCCTGCTCATTATAGGGGATTCGCTTTCAATTTGCAAGTATTTTTTGCAAAATTTTCTTTTTTCTTACGTTTATGCGGTGGAAAACCTTACTTTTTGCAAAAACCGTGTCATTCCCTCCCGTTATGTATGCAAATTCATGCATAAAGGGAGCGGGACACCAGCCGGGCGTCCCGCTCCCTGTGCATTTTATTCCCCCAGCCTCCTGCGCAGCAGCTCGCCGAGCTTCTTTGCGTCGGCCTTGCCGCCCAGCGCCTTCATCGTCTGCCCGACGAGGAAGCCGAAGACCTTCTGGTTGCCTGCGCGGTAGGCGTCCGCGTCCTTTTGGCAGCGCGCAAGCACGTCGTCCACGGCGCGCTCATAGGCGGAATCATCCGCGACGATCTCCAGCCCATGCGCCTTCACATAGCCTTCCACATCCTCGCCGCCATCAAAGGCGTAGGCAAAGACCTCCCGCGCGCTCTGGCGGCTGAGCTTGCCGCCGGATACGAGCGCGATGATGCGCCCCAGCGCCGCGGGAGCGAGCGTGAGCATGTCGCTTGAAATCTGCTTCTCCTTCATCATCGCCATTGTCTCGCCCATCACCCAACTCGCCGCATCCTTCGGCTTGCCGCATGCAGCGGCCGCCTGCTCAAACAGGTCAGCGACGGGCTTTTCCGACGTGAGGATGGACGCGTCGTAGGCAGACAGCCCGAACTCGCGCTGGTAGCGCTCCGCCTTCTCCTGTGCCATTTCCGGCTGGCGCGCGCGGATGCCGTCGATGAATTCCTCCGTCAGCGAAATCGGCGGCAGATCCGGCTCCGGAAAATAGCGGTAGTCCTGCGCGTTCTCCTTGGAGCGCATCGCAAACGACGCGCCCTTGTTGTCATCCCAGCGGCGGGTCTGCTGAAGCACGCGCTTGCCGTCCTCGATGAGCTCCGTCTGGCGGCGGTACTCGCCCTCGATGGCGCGCGCGATGGCCTTGAAGCTGTTCAGGTTCTTCATCTCGGTGCGCGTGCCCAGCTCCTGCTGCCCCACCGGGCGCACGGAGAGGTTCACGTCGGCGCGCAGGCTGCCCTCCTGCATCTTGCAGTCGGACACGCCGAGGTATTGCAGCGTCTGGCGCAGCGTCGTCAGGTAGGCGATGACCTCCTCCGCCGAGCGCATGTCCGGCTCGGAGACGATCTCCAGCAGCGGCACGCCGCAGCGGTTGTAATCGACCATCGTCTGGTCGAGCCACGGGTCGTGCATCAGCTTGCCCGCATCCTCCTCCATGTGGATTTCGTGGATGCCCACAGCCTTTTTGCCCGCGGAGGTTTCGATATCCACATGGCCGTTTCGGCAGATGGGCAGGTAGAGCTGGCTGACCTGATACGCCTTGGGCAGGTCGGGATAGAAGTAATTCTTGCGGTCGAACTTGTTGTATCGGGTGATTTCGCAGTTCGTCGCCAGACCGGCGGCCACGGCGAACTCCACGACCTTCCTGTTGATGACCGGGAGCGTGCCCGGCATTCCCGTGCAGACGGGGCAGGTGTGCGTGTTGGGCGCGCCGCCAAAGCGCGTCGTACAGCCGCAGAAGATCTTGGTCTTCGTCGCCAGTTCGACGTGAACCTCCAGACCGATCACCATTTCATACGTCGCCATGACTCAGCCCTCCTTGTGCGCATTGGGGCGCAGCCTGTGGAAATCCGTGCGCATCTGGTAGGCGTGCGCCGCACGCAGCAGCAGCCCCTCGCCAAACGCCGGGCCGATGAGCTGCGCGCCGACGGGCAGCCCCGCCGCATCGAAGCCACAGGGCACGACCATGCCCGGCAGACCCGCCATATTGACGGACACCGTGTAAATATCGCCCAGATACATCTTGATCGGGTCGTCGCTGTGCTCGCCGAGGGCGAAAGCCGTCGTCGGCGCGGCAGGCGTGAGCAGCACATCCGCCTCCCTGAAGCAATCGTCAAACGCGCGCTTGATGAGCGCCTTGACGCGCAGCGCCTTGTTGTAGTAGGCGTCGTAATAGCCGGAGGACAGCGCAAACGCGCCGAGCATGATGCGCCGCTTGACCTCCGCGCCGAAGCCCTCGCTGCGCGCGGTGGTGTACAGGTCGTGCAGGTCATCAAACCTTTCCGGGCGGAAGCCGTATTTCACGCCGTCGTAGCGGGAGAGGTTGCTCGACGCCTCCGCACAGGCCAGCACATAGTAGGCGGGAATGGCGTAGTCAAGCACGGGCATCCGCACGGGAACGAGCTGTGCGCCCAGCCCCTCGAGCACGTGCGCCGCGTCCATCACGCGCGCACGCACGTCCGCATCAAGGCCCTCGCCGAAGTAATCCTCCGGAATGCCCACGCGCAGTCCGGTCAGGTCGCAACCCTCCGGCATATCCGGCAGGGGTGCGTCCACGCTGGTGCTGTCCATCGCGTCGCGGCCCATGAGCGCGCGCGTCACCGCCGCCGCGTCCATCGCGTCGATGGTGAGCGGGCCGATCTGGTCAAGCGAGGAGGCGTAGGCCAGCAGCCCGTAGCGGGACACCGCTCCGTAGGTCGGCTTGATGCCCGTCACGCCGCAGAACGACGCGGGCTGGCGGATTGAGCCGCCCGTATCGCTGCCCAGCGCATAGAAGACCTCGCGCGCGGCGACCGCCGCTGCCGAACCGCCGGAGGAGCCGCCCGGCACGCGGGAGGCGTCCCACGGGTTGCGCGTAACGCCAAAATAGCTGCTCTCCGTCGAGGAGCGCAGCTATTTTGGCGTCCCACGGGTTGCGCGTAACGCCAAAATAGCTGCTCTCCGTCGAGGAGCCCATCGCGAACTCGTCCATGTTCGTCTTGCCGACGCAGACCGCGCCGATGGCGCGCAGGCGCTCCACGACCGTCGCGTCAAACACGGGCACATAGCCTTCAAGCATCCGCGAGGCGCACGTCGTGCGCACGCCCTTTGTCGAAATCAAATCCTTCACAGCCATCGGCACGCCCGCCAGCGGGTGCGTCAGCTCTCCGCTGTCGATGCCGCGCTGCACCTGCCCGGCGCACGCAAGGGCCTCCTTTTCCGTCACGGTGATGAAGGCGTTCACCGTGCCCTCCATCGCGCTCATGCGGTCAAGGCACGCGCGCGTCACCTCGACGACGCCCACCTCACGGCGGCGGATGGCCGCGCCCAACTCCAGCGCTGTCAGATCAAACAAATCCATCTTCGTATCCTCCCGCTCACTCGACTGTCTTGGGCACGAGGAAGCATCCGTCCTTGACCGCCGGGGCGTTGGCGAGCACCTGCTCGCGCGCCATGCTTTCGCGCACCTCGTCCTCGCGGAACACGTTTGTCACGGGGAAGGCGTGGCTCATCGGCTCCACGCCGTCGGTATCGAGCTCGCTCAGCTTGTCCACATAGCCGATCATTCTGGCGAGATCGTCCGCTGCCTGCCGCTTCTGCGCATCGTCGAGCTTGAGATGCGCCAGCTCCGCGACGTAGGCGACCAGCTTATCGGTGATTTCCATATCGCTTTCCTCCCCTTACGGCTCGATGCGCTGCTGGTCCCGCGGGAACAGGCACGCCTCGCGCACGTTGTTCTCGCCCACGAGCTTGCTCGTCAGCCGCTCCAGCCCCAGGCCCAGTCCGCCGTGCGGACAGGTGCCGTACTTGTGAATCATCAGATAGCCCGCGAAATCCTCCGGGTCCATGCCCTTGCGCCGGAGCTTTTCCACCTGCTCGGCGTAGTCATGGATGCGCTGGCCGCCGGTGGTGACCTCCAGCCCGCGGAAGAGCAGGTCAAAGGAGAGCGTGTAGCGTGGGTCATCGGGATCGTCCGCCGCGTAGAACGGGCGCTTCTTGCTCGGGTAATGCGTCACAAACACGAACTCGCTGCCGTATTCCTCCGCAAACAGGCGGGAGATGAGCTGCTCCTCCTCCGGCTCCAGATCGAACGGATCGCGGATGGGCCTGCCGTATTTTTCGCTCACCATGCGCTTGGCCTCGTCAAAGCGCACAGCGGGAATGCTGTCCACCCTCGGCAGCTCCACGCCCAGCAGGCGAAGCTGTGGCGCGTAATCGCGCGCGAGCACCCCCATGATGTTCCCCAGCACCTTCGTCTCCATCTGCATCACGTCCTCAAAGCTGTCGATGAAGCCCATCTCGAAGTCCATGGACGTGTACTCGTTGAGGTGGCGCTGCGTGTTGTGCTTCTCCGCGCGGAACACCGGGCCGATCTCAAACACGCGCTCATAGACGGGCACCATCGCCTGCTTGTAGAACTGCGGGCTCTGCGCCAGATACGCCCTGCGCCCGAAGTACTCCATGCGGAACAGGTTCGCGCCGCCCTCGGCGTTCTGCGCGACGATCTTCGGAGAATGAATCTCCGTGAAGCCCTCGCGCTCAAGCGCCTCTCGGAAGCCGCGCACCACGCCCTCCTGCACCTTGAAGACGGCGCGCTTGCGCAGGTTGCGCAGCGTCACGAAGCGCAGCGACAGGTCGGTATCCATCGACAGGTTCATTTTGTTTTTGCCAATCGGCACGGGCATCGCCTCCGCCGCGCGGGAGAGCACGGTCAGTGTCTTCACATGCAGCTCCGCGCCGCCGGGCGCGCGCGCGTCCCGGGCCACCTCGCCCTCAGCGCGCACGGCGTCGCCCTCGCGCACGTCCGGGCCGTCGCCGGTGAGCACGCACTGCAGCACGCCCTGCGGCATCCTCAGCAGCATAAAGCGCACGTCGCCCAGATCGCGCAGCGTATGCACCAGCCCGTGCACGCGGGCCTGCTCGCCGGCGGCCATCGCCAGCACTTCCGTCACGCCGCTGTCCTGCGGCTGCGTCATTCCCGTCATCGTTTTCATGACCAAATTGCTCCTTTTCTCTCGTCCGGCGGTCCGGGGGAACAAAAAAACCGTCCCAAGCACAAAGCTCGGGACGGGAACATGCACAGTATACCCCCGCGGTACCACCCAAGTTGCCGCCTGCGGCCATCACCCGGCAAGCCACTCTGCTCCTTAACGCGGAAAAGACGGGCGCGCCTGCACAGCGTGTTCGGCGCACCGGCTCCGGAGTGTTCTTTCCTCCCACGGGGTTTCTGCGCGCGGCTCTCAGTCCATGGCCACGCCTCCCTGATCGAAAACGCGGGGTACTCGTCTCCTTCATCGCCGTTTCATTTCATGGTGTGCATTATAGCCCAAGGACATGCAGCTGTCAAGCGTTTTCTCCCATTTTTCTTTCAAAAATCATCTAAATTTCGCTCAATATGACATAACATATCAGATTTCAATCATTTTTAAGTCTCATCCCACGGCATCGTCTGCGTCACCGCCAGTCCCGAACGCACGGCCTCTCCCGTCAGCAGGCAGGAAAGATATGCGTCGCGGTAGAGATCCGGATACGGCGCGCCGCCGTGCAGCGTCTCGCGCCCCATGCGCAGGAGCGTCAGCGCGACCGCCGTCTCATCCTCGTCAAGCATCACATCCGCCGGGAACGGACAGCGGTAGACCTCCTCGCCCAGCAGATAGATGGCGCGGATGGTGCCGGTCATCCTGTCGCGGCGCACATCAAGGCGCGTCTGCTGGGGGCGGCTGTTCCCGTCCGCATAGCGGATATCGTCGTCGAAGATTTCCCCGCGCGTGCCCAGCACGCGAATGTGGTTCGAGCGGATGGCGCTGTGGTACTGCGTGCCCGAAAAGTCATACAGCCCCCGCCTTCCGTCGGCATAGGCCAGCTCCGCGAGCGTGCGGATTTCATAGCCCGTTTCGCCGTCCGCCGTCAGGCCCCCGCGTCCGCCCGTCACGAGGATGGGCGTGTTCATCTGTCGGGCGCGAATCTCCACGCGGCGCTCGTCGGGGCGCAAATAGTGCCTCAGCAGGCTGACGCCGTGATAGTCGTGCGCCAGTGACAGCCAGCAGGAGACGACCTCCCCCAGCAGCCCGCGGTCGATGGCCGCCCTGCGCGCCCTGTGCGTCGGGTAGAGCGCATACTGCTCAGCGAGGTCGAGCGGCGTGCCCGTGCGCCGCTGCGTCTCATACACGCTGCGCAGGGTGTTCACGTCGGTCGCCAGCGGCGTCTCGCTGAGCACAGGCACGCCCATTGCAAGCAGTTGCGTAACCATGCCGGCCATGTCCGCCTTGCGCACGCAGGTGACGACGAAGTCCGGCGCATCCTCGAGCAGCGCCTCCAGCGAAGAAACCGCCTTCACGCCGTGCTCCCGCGCAAACGCATGCGCCTTTTCACGGGTATGGCACAGCACACCCGTCAGCTCAAACCAGTCGGGCAGACGCCTGGCTGCACGCACATAGAACAGCGCGCGCCAGCCGCTGCCCGCCACGGCAAAGCGGATTTTCTCGCTCATGCTTTCTGTTCCTCCCCATCGAGGAAGCCGATGACCGCGGGCACATATTCGCGCATCACCGCATCGTCGGAATTGTAGATTTCGTGCTTGGCCGTCTCAAAGACGCGCAGCGTCGCCCCGGGCGTCTGCTCCACGAAGCGCCGCTGCTCCGGCAGGCAGACGATGCTGTCAAGCCCCGCCTGGCACAGCAGAACAGGGGTTTTGATGCGCAGGTTGTTTTCCTTATTGAGCAGCGTGCGCGTCACGCCGACGGCCTCCTTCACCCAGCGGTAGGTCGGCGCGCAGTTTTGCAGGTGCTTCTGCGACACGCGCTTTTTCTGGTAGTAGTCAAACCGGGCGCGGCCCGTCGAGCAGGAGAGCTCGAACGTCTCCCTCTCGGGATCAAACGGCTTGCCGATGAACGCGCGCTCCTTCCCCTTGCCAAGCGCGCACATCACCCACGCGATGGCCTCGCCCACAAAGCGCGGATATGGCGCGGAAGAAGGTGCGATCATCGGGGCGGTGAGCACAGCGCGGTCGAACCAGTCCGGGTGGCGCATCAGCGCCATCGCGCCCACGGCGCCGCCCATCGAATGCGCATACAGGCACAGCCGCCCGCCGCGCATCCGCGGCTCCACGACCTTCTCCATGAATTCCTCCAGATCGTGCACATAGTCGTCAAAGCGCTCCACATGGGTGATGGACGTATCGTCAACGGCGCGCACGGAGCGTCCGTGTCCCCTGTGATCGTAGGTGAACACGCTGTACCCCGCGTGCACAAAGTACCACACCATCTCGCGGAACTTCTCTGCGGATTCCGTGTAGCCGTGCAGCAGCACGACGGCCTGCCGGGCGTCCAGCCGGTTATAGACCTCGGCGTGCAGCACGCCGCCGCCGGAAAGCGGCATGTCAATCTCCTCGCGCATCGCGGCCAGCCCCGGCTCGACGACGGTGCGCATCATCTTTTCAAACTGCTCCTCCCGAATCAGCTCGACCATCAGGCATTCCTCCAAAGCATGCGATGTTTGCTGTATCTATTATACAGCATAACGGAGCCAACCGCAAGATGCAGGAGGAGTCGGTCGATTCCGGCCTCACATTTTTCTGCCGTAGAACCAGAGCAGCCCCAGCTTGACCGCGGCCACCGCCATGCACAGCGCCGAGCCCAGCAGCATGTAGAACCGATCCCCGCGCACCACCGCGGCAATCAGCATCGCCACCAGCGCCAGCACCGCGGCAATCGCGGTCATGCCCTGCGCCTTGTAGGCGATCATCTGCCCGCGCTCATCGTTCATGGAGAGCTCGCTCTCCCGCGCGCGCCTTTCCCCGACGATCCTGCGCCAGAGCAGCACGCCGCCGCCGATGGCCGCCAGCGAGCTGCCCAGCCCCGACACAAGCCCCGCGATGCGCATGAGCATGTTCTGCTCCTCGCCCAGCAGTTTCGCCGCGCCAAAGCCCGCCAGCGCCAGCACCAGCCCGACGGCCAGCAGGATAAGCATCCGCTTTGTTTCGTTCAATTTGCACTTCATGGCTTTTTCCTCCCGTTTTTTCTTTTTCCACTTCTTTCATACATCAGCGTTTTCCCGCTTCCTCCGCCCGCTCGTCCGAGTCGTCGAAGATCTCCTCAATCGGCAGGCCAAAGAACCGCGACAACCTGAATGCCAGCGCCAAAGACGGGTTGTACTTCCCCTTCTCCAGCGAGATCACGGTCTGCCGCGACACGCCCAGCGCCTGCGCCACGTCCTCCTGACGGACGCCGCGCGCCCTGCGCAGCTCCTCCAGACGGTTTTTCACACAGATTCCTCCCCTCGGGAAAAAGTAAAGCTCGCTTTACACGAACAGTATACTGCGTGCAAAGCGAGATGTCAAGCTCATTTTACATTTTGGATTTCACTTTTTTGAAGTCCGCCATACGCGGTTCCGCCCGGCCTTTGGGCTTAAAGCATACTGCCGAATATGCGTTCGTCCTGCTGCAGCGGCGCCCAGATGATCGCCGTCGCCACGAGCCTGCCGCCCTCGCGCACGCACTGCGCCACGCGCAGCAGGCCGCCGCCAAAGAGCGAAAGCCCT
This sequence comes from Clostridiales bacterium, assembly GCA_022776785.1. Taxonomy (GTDB): domain Bacteria; phylum Bacillota; class Clostridia; order Christensenellales; family Aristaeellaceae; genus Ventricola. The sequence continues at coordinate 9,136 of JALFHA010000213.1, forward strand.
CTGTCCTGCACATAGCGGCGTATTCTTTCCGCAGCGGCATCGATCTCCAACGCTCTGCCAAAGCGCACCGCTGTGACGACGCACAGCTTCGGCAGCAGATAGACCACCTGCTCGCTCTGGCGCAGGCCGAGCGCGAGCGCCGCTTCCGCATCAATCGCCACGCCGGAGAGCGGCTCCCTGCCATAGTTCTCTTGCAGAAAATATGGGCCGTCGAGCAGCGCGGCGGCGGAGAGATGCGGCGCATAGCGCTCCATCCACTCGCCAAGCTGTCCGGGGCTTCCTGTGCTTTCCTCTCCCCGGCGGCAGGCGAGGAAGTACATCGCGGGCTTTTCCTCGAGCGCGCAGCCTTCAAGGAGCGCCTGCGCCCGCCGGGCGCGCGCCGTTTCGTGCAGAAGGCCCGCGCGCACGCGGCGCAGGCGCTCGATTTCCGCCTCCAGCTCCGAAGCGCGCCGCTCCATCGCGGCCAGCTGCTCCTGCTCGTCCGCACCGCCGAGCAGCCGCGCCGTCTCCGGCATGGAAAAGCCGAAGCGCCGCAGCTGGATGCCGCAGCCCATCGCGCGCCTGTCCTCCTCGTCAAAGACGCGATAGCCATTGTCCTCACAGCGTTCGGGATGGATAATCCCATGCTTCTCATAGAGCCTGACGCCGTTGGCGGACAGATGATACTGTCTTGCACTTAAAAGCTCGAATATAAGCGCGAAGCGAAGAAGGGAGTTTGAGGGATGAAATCCCTCAAGCAGGTTTGGGCGGCAGCCCAATGTTCCCTTATTGTTCAAAAGAAAAAGCAGTTTCAGAGCAGG
>JALFHA010000232.1 GCA_022776785.1 Clostridiales bacterium
GCGAGGATCTCGCGGTATGTCACCAGGTCGTTCTCGCGCTTGATGCGCTCGAGGACGGTTGCGACAACAAGCGCCGCTATCGCCGGCAGGAACGCCGCAGCCGCGGCGACGCCGGCGCCCCAGGTGCCCTCCATCCAGTTAAACGCCGGCGACAGTATCAGCGCGAACGCCACCGCCAGCAACGCGAGCATCAGCACGGCCAGCCATAGCATCCGCGTTCCCATGCGCTTGCGATCTCTTTCGACTGCCTCTTCCATAACGGTCACGTCTCCCTTCACGAGCGTGTCTATGGAGGTGTCGAATAGGATGCTCAGCATGAGCAGACTCTGGACGTCCGGATACGTCTTGTCCCGCTCCCAGTTGCTGATCGTCTGACGCGACACGTAGAGTTTCTCGGCGAGTTGTTCTTGGGAGAGCCCCATCGCCTCGCGCCTCGTCTTTGCTCACCGGCACGTCGAGCGTCTCACCGAGGACGACGAGCATCTCCGCGTCGGGCACCGAGAGCCCGCGTTCCCATTTGGAAACCGTCTGCCTCACCACGTTCAGCTTGAGCGCGAGCTCCTCCTGCGATAGCCCTTTCGATTTCCTGAGGGCCTGGATGTTCTCGTTCAGTATGGCGGATCCTTTCTCTCGCCCGGTTCCTACGTTACCGCAATGCTGCCCGCAGATGGTCCGTTGCCGCAAGCAACGGGTCGTAACATCGGCGGGGATTGTTTGAGTTCACAGGGGATGCAAGCTCCTAATAATTTGACGTCCATTCAATCTACCTGCGGTTTGCAACCATAGGGTGCCTGCAGGTTGCGTAAAATGACGCCTCAAGTTGGTGGTTCTTGCCATGTGGCTACCGTAGTGTGTAAGTCGCCGGCAGGAAAGCACCGAACGCTGGGATGCCGCGCCCGCGCAGTCGCCGTGAGCCAAGATCACGACGCCCGCGTGCCCGCTCCCAGCCAACGAGAGGACCTACTATGAGCTTCCGTACCAACCTTCAGTATCTGCGCGCCGAGCGCCACATGACCCAGGAGCAGCTCGCCATGCTGCTTGGGGTATCCCGCCAGTCCGTCACCAAGTGGGAGGCCGAGAAGTCCTACCCGGAGATGGATAAGCTCATCAAAATGTGCCAGATCTTCGAGTGCTCGCTCGATGACCTGGTGCAGGGTGACCTTACCGATCGCGCTCCGGCACCCGCCGTCGCTACCGTGCCGCCCGGTCCCGCGACGGATGTGTGTGGCTATGACGACCACATGCGCTCGTTTGCCAGGCGAGTTCCCACGGGTGTCGCCGCGTTTATCCTGGGCGTTGTGGGGCTCGTGCTGTTTGAGGAAGGGACGGCTCTGCGCGGCCTGTTCAATAGCAGTATGGCTGCAAGTTGGGGCGAGCTTCTTGGGCTGGCCGCCCTGTTCGCCGGCGTGCTTGTGGGCATTGGCATCTTGGTTTCTGCTGGCATGGAGCACTCTGCTTTTGTGAAGGCGCATCCCTTTATCGAGGATTTTTATACTGACGATGATTGTCTTCAGGCGCGCCAGGTGCTGGTACGCGGGTTGGTTACCGGGCTCATGCTCATCATGATGGGGGTTCTGCTGGGCAACTTCATCGAGTATGAGTCTGGCGCGGAGGCTCCTGCGGGCGCTGCGTTGCTCGCCCTGGTCGCGGTGGGCGTATGGCTGATTGTCCATGCGGGCATGATGTACGGTCGCGTGGATATCGATGAGTACAACCGCGATGCGGTCGAGGAACTCGAGGTTGAGGACATCGCCCGCATCGATGTTCCCGAAGCGGTGCGCAACGAGCTGCGCTCCGCAAAGCGCACGCACAAGAAGATCGAGGCTGCTTGCGGTGTCATCATGCTCGTTTCCACCATCGTTGCGCTGAGTTGGCTGTTTTTGGGTCCTTCGTTCGCTGGGACCACATGGGACGCCATCGGTAGTGGGCGTCAGGCGGCCGATTCCATCGTCGGCTACTTTTGGCTGCCTTGGCCAATTGGAGGCATTCTCTGCGGCATCGTCAGCATTCTCATGAAGGCCTTCGGAAGGGACCGTTGAGTAGCTGGAATTTCACTAGTGCTTGCCGTCAATTTGAAGTCTTCGGCTGCGGGCACCTTCGAGTCCGCATCACGAGCGCAACGCTGGCGCCCAAAAGCGCCGATTCTTGACGCGCGTGATGCGGACTTCGGCAGATGCTGCCTCTAGTTCAGCAGCCCCCACACGGCAAAGCCGAGTGCTCCGCCGATGGCGGCCGCGGCGAAGAAGGTCAGCAAGTCGTACGCCAGTCGATGCTTCGTCGGCCACGCGCGGCGGGGGAGTACCCGCGGATCGCGCTCGATGTTCGCCTCGCCGTTCATGAAGGCGAGGATCTCGCGGTATGTCACCAGGTCGTTCTCGCGCTTGATGCGCTCGAGGACGGTTGCGACAACAAGCGCCGCTATCGCCGGCAGGAACGCCGCAGCCGCGGCGACGCCGGCGCCCCAGGTGCCCTCCATCCAGTTA
>JALFHA010000302.1 GCA_022776785.1 Clostridiales bacterium
ATAGGCCGCGCGCAGGGTCTCCACATCCGCCTCAGTGAGGCTGAGCTCCTGATCCGGCGTCAGCGTCAGGCCGTAGAAGCGCTCCACCTGCGCCATCGCATCCTCGAAGGTCGCGTTCTGCTCGCGAAGCTGCGCAATCACCTCGTCAAACGCCGTGAAGGAGATGGTCTGATTCGCCAGATAGGTGAAGTGCGTGTCGTAGGCCGTCGTCGCAAAGCCGATCGTCATGCCGCCCGTCTCGTGGTCGGCCGTCACGATGATGAGCGTCTCGTCCGGATGCTCTGCGGCAAAGTCCACCGCCGCCTGCACCGCGTCGGCAAAGGCCAGCGTCTCATGAATGGAGGTTGCCGCGTCGTTCGCGTGGCCGGACCAGTCAATCTTGCCGCCCTCGCACATCATGAAGAAGCCGTTCTCATTGTCGAGCACGCGGATGCCCGCCTTCACATAGTCCGCCAGAGACAGGATGTCCTCGCCCTGCGCGTTCCTGCGCTCACGGTCGATCTCGTAGTTCAGCGCCTGCGAGTCCGCAGTATTCGGGTCGATCGCCAGCACACGGCCGCTTTCACCGTTCAGCGCGCGGATGGCGTCATTGGTGTTCGCCAGCGTCCAGCCGTTCTGCGCGGCCAGCTCGAACAGATTCTCCTGCGTGCCGTCGCCGTCCGGCTTGAGGAAGGAGCCGCCCGCCAGATAGTCAAGCGTCGTCCCCGTCAGGCCCTGCACCGCAATGTCGTAATACTGCTTGCGGGAGGGCACCTTGGCGTAGTAGGCCGCCGGAGTCGCATGGTCGAGCGACACGCTGGTGATGACGCCGATCTTTCTGCCGGCCTCCTTCGCGTATTCGGTCACGAGCTTGAAGGGGTTTTCGAGATTCACATCGTAGTTGATGACGCCGGAGAGCGTCTTCTCGCCCGAGGCCATCGAGGTCGCCGTGGATGCGGAATCCGGGCAGAAGGAGGAGGCGTCGTAGGTCGTCACCATGCCCAGATACGGGAAGGTGGTGAAGCTCAGCTGAGCCGGAACAGGATACTCAGAATCCGGGTTCTCGATGGAGCCGAGGTAGTACTGCGTGGCAGCCACCTGCGGGTTGCCCATGCCGTCGCCGATGAACATGAACACATACTTAGGCGCAGCGGCTTCCTCCGCCATCGCCACAGCGCTCAGCGCAAAGACAAGCGCAAGCGCAATCAGGAGCAGCTTTTTCATGATTAGGATTCCTCTCTTTCCATTTTTCATGCGTTCCTGCACGATTTTCTCTTTGCTTGGGAACGAGGTCAGTATACAGGCGCTGTGTAAAAACAGAAAGCGCATCCACTTGAGGTTTGTGTTAAAACAATGCTTCTGCTCCGTTCCCCCCTCAGTTGTCCTTTTTCCTTTAGCCGCCTGAATTTGCGGCGCAGTGAATGTTAAGCCGCGCCCGTATGGGCATCCCTTCGCGCCAAAAAGCGAAAGAGCGCCCCGAAGGACGCCCTTATCGATGAAGAGGAGAAAGAAAGAGAAACGCGCGCGGCCCTCCTCTGCGCAGAAGCGCCGCCCGCCGGCAGGCTGCTGTTCCCTGCCGATGGGCTTATTATACGGCCTCTTTTCCTCCATGTCAAGCCTTATTTGCATGTCAATCAATTAAAAAATTCTATTTCTTTCATTTTCAGCGCAAAATCTGATGATTATTGAAAACAGTCGCACATTCTATGCATTTCTGTTCTCATTGACACCCTCGCCGCGTGCTGGTATAATACGGGCATCATCTGCACGCTCTGCCGGAGCAGTTCATTTTTCGACACACGCCAAGGGAGGAAGATTTTCATGACATACGATGAGGCCATGGCGCTTCTGCGCCGCTATAACAGTGAGCCCTTTCACCTCTGCCACGCGCTGACGGTTTCCAAGGTCATGCGTCGCATGGCGCAGGAGCTGGGCTACGGCGATGAAGCCGAATTCTGGGCTATCGTCGGCCTGCTGCACGACATCGACTTCGAGCGCTGGCCGCAGGAGCACTGCGTGCGCTGCGTCGAGCTGCTGCGCGAGGGCGGCGCGGACGAGCGGCTCATTCATGCCGTTGTCAGCCACGGCTACGGGCTGTGCGCCGACGTCGCGCCCGAGCATGAGATGGAGAAGGTGCTCTTCGCCTGTGACGAGCTCACCGGTCTCATCGGCGCCTGCGCGAAGATGCGCCCCTCCGGCAGCATCACCGACATGGACCTCAAGAGCCTCAAGAAGAAATACAAGTCGAAGGCCTTCGCCGCGGGCTGCTCGCGCGAGGTCATCGCGCAGGGCGCGCAGATGCTGGGTTGGGAGCTGGACGACCTCCTCTCCCGCACGCTCGAGGTCATGAAGCCCGACGAGGCTGCCGTCGCCGCCGAGCTGGCCGCGCTGTCCTGAGCCGCTTCCGTCACAGGATGTTCTGCGGGGTCACCACCTGCCGCTCGCGCACATGCTCTATCCCGCCCTCCAGCTCGCTGGCATAGATCAGCGCCAGCGCGCGATCCTCCGCCTCCAGCGCGGCAATCAGGCGGGAGAGCGCGTAGCGCACCTCATCCGTCGAGCTGTGATCGACCATCGTTTCCAATCCGCCCGTGTGCTCGTCCCAATGCTGGTCGAGCGCGCGGGCTTTTTGCAGCGCATCGCTCAGCTCTCCCGAGCGGATCTCCTCGATCAGCGCCTGCGTTTTTTGAAGCGCGTCATCCGTCAGGTGGGAAACAAGCCGCTGCTCCGTCACGGCGAGCGCCGCCAGCAGCGCCGCGCATACGAGAATCGTCACGAGCTTTCTGACCACATTACCACCTCACCCCGGCCGGCCCGATCGCCGGTATGCGCAGCAGTCGGCCATTCTCGCCCTTCTCCTGCACCAGCAGCGTCCCCTGCGTGTCCAGCGCCGCCAGCAGCACGTCGGCGTCGCGCTTGATTCCCTGCCCCTGGAGCAGGCGGCGCAGCCAACCCTCGTCAAGCCCCGCGATGCGCAGCGTGCGCGACTGAACCTTGCCGTCAAGGATCAGCGTCAGCGGGATGCCGTCGTAGAGCTCAGGCAGCCCCTGCTCCTGCCGAGTGGCCGGCCGGCTGCCCGCGCACGGAAACACGCTCAGCGCGCCGTTGGTTTCCAGCACGACGCTGCCCGTCTCATGCAGGCCGAGCACGCCCTGTGAGCGGATGCCCTCCATCAGGTCGGAGAGATCAAAGCACAGGCGCTTGAGCTCCTGCTCGCAGATCTTTCCGTCACGTACCAGCACGCTCGGCCTGCCGCAGATCACCCTGCGCAGATTCATGCTGACAAAGGAGAGCACGCTCAGCAGGCTGTGCAGCAGCAGCAGCGTCAGGATGGATACCACGCCGCTGAGCAGCGGAATCTCCACATCGCTCATGGGCAGCGTCGCCAGATCTGAGATCATCAGCGTGATCACCACCTCGTAGGGCTGGAGCTGCGCAAGCTGCCGCTTGCCCATCAGCCGCAGCGCCACCGCCGTCACCAGAAATAGGATGGCCGTTCTCAAAAATCCATTCAGCATTTGGCAGGTTCCCCCTCCCGCGGTACTGACAGCAAGTATTTCCATCCGTTGGGCTTTCTATGCCGCCTGTGCAGGCAGAAGGCTCGATAAAGACCTCATGATTCCGTCAATCGCACCTGAAATGGTTGCATGAGCTTCTGAAGTGTGATATACTCGCCTTAAAAGATATATCAAATTTATTAGGATATATTTTAGTTCCTCTATCCCCCTTTTTGACAGATCAACAAAATGCACTCAAGAGGTGAAGCAAATGTCCATGCCGCAATCCTGCCGTCCTGCCTTTCGTTTTGCCGCCTTTCTTCTTGCGCTTCTTCTGCTGCTTCCTGCCGGAGCCTCAGCCGTCCAGCGCATTGAGGAGGACTGCGGTCAATCGCCGTGCGTCTGCTTTCTTCAGGAGGGTGACGAGGGGCTTGCCGTCGAGGGCGTCATCAAGCTGCTGCGCAGACAGGGCTATCTCAGCAGCTCGCCGTCCCGGTATACAGCCGATGTCACAAAGGCCGTTAAGGCCCTTCAGCGCGATTACAGTCTCAGCAAGACGGGAACGCTTGACGACGACACCCTGAGCTGTCTGATTTGGGGCATGACGGCCGACGAGCTCAGCGACGCCAAGCCCCACAGCTCCGCCTCCGAGGTCTGGGTGCCGACAAACGGCGGAAAAAAGCGCCACAGAACCTCCACATGCAGCGGCATGAACGC
>JALFHA010000308.1 GCA_022776785.1 Clostridiales bacterium
GGGCCGCTGTCTCGCTTTCGCTGGGCAGGGAACCGATGACCCTGCCTGTGCAAATGCAGAGGATGTCCGCGAAAGAGGATGGGGGAGCGGAGGAGGACGATGCGCAGCCGATGACCGCCGCGGAAAAGCGGATGCGCGACGAGCTGCTGCATGGACAGGACTACCGCCTGCACCTGAGGCGCCGCGACTGGGCGATCATGCTGGGGCTGACAGCGGCGTATGCCGTGGTGGGCTTCTATAGGCTGGGCGCGACGACCGCGCCACAGACGGGCTACACCTCCACGGCAGCGGGGGAGAGCGTCGTCTTTGACCTCGGCGAGCGGAGGGAGAACTTCCGCATCTACTACTACGGCGGCATATCGGACACGCAGTTCTCCTTTGCGGTGTCCGACGACGGCGAGGCGTATTCTCAGGAGAACGACGCCTTCTTTGACCGAGGCGAGTGCTTCAAATGGCTGGCGCTGCGCACGCCCGTCTATGCCGAGGACGGTGTGACGGTGAAGGGCGCGGGCGGCGGAATGCTCTCCTTCTCCGGACGCTATCTGCGCGTGACGTTCAAGGGCGCAGGCTCCGCGCTGTGGGAGATCGCGGCGATGGATAACGAGGGGAACCCGCTGCCGGTGACGCTCCTCGGCGCGTCGGGCGCGCTGGAGGGCCGGGGGGATGACCCGGACAGGCTCATCGACGAGCAGGAGACCGTGCCGGACGTGCCCTCGTGGTATAACAGCATGTACTTCGACGAGATCTACCACGCGCGCACGGGCTATGAGCACGCGCACGGCCTTTCGACCTACGAGACAACGCATCCGCCGCTTGGCAAGGTGTTCATGAGCTGGTGCATCCGACTGATGGGCATGACGCCGTTTGCGTGGCGCTTTGCCGGAGCGCTGTGCGGCGTGCTGATGATCCCGATGATCTACCTGCTGGCGATGCAGCTCCTTGGCCGCACGCGCTGGGCGGCGCTGGCCGCGGCGCTGCTCGCCTGCGACTGTATGCACTACACGCAGACGCGCATCGCGACGATCGACTCCTTCCCGGTGCTGTTCATGATGGGCATGTTCCTGTGCATGGCGCGCTGGATGAAGATGAGCTTCTACCACCAGCCGCTGTGGTGCACGCTCGTGCCGCTGGCGCTGTCGGGCGCGTTCATGGGGCTGGCGATTGCCAGCAAGTGGATCGGCTGCTACGGCGCGGTCGGGCTGGCGGTGCTGTTCTTCGCGCGGTTCTATGTGCTCTGGCGACAGAGCGTCTATGCCCGCGCGCACAGGCATGAGGCCCCGGCGTTTGCGCGCGCGGCGAATCTCTTTGCGCGAAACGGCGCGCGGACGATTGCCGCCTGCTGCGTGTTCTTCGTAGCGGTGCCGGTGGTGATCTACGTCGCCAGCTACATCCCGTATCTGCGCTATTTCGGCGAGGTGCGCTGGAATCTGCGCACCTTTGAGCGGATTTTGAGCGCGCAGGTGACGATGTTCGACTACCACAAGAACCTCGTGGCAGAGCACTACTTTGCTTCGCCGTGGTACGAGTGGCCGGTCATCGCCAAGCCGATGTGGTACTACAATGCGGATTTTAAGAATGCGGGCATGGCGTCCTCCATCCTCGCCTTCGGCAACCCGGCGGTGTGGTGGACGGGCCTTGCGGGCATCCTGTTCGTGCTGGGCTACAGCGTATACCGCAACGCGCTGCCCGCGCTGCGCGTGCTGCCCGGCCGGGACGATCCCTATGACCGCGCGCTGCCGGTCATCGCGGTGGCCTTCCTCTCCGGCTATCTGCCGTGGGTGCTGGTCTCCCGGCTGACGTTTATCTACCACTACTTTGCCAGCGTGCCGTGGATTATCCTGGCGACGGCGCAGGGGCTGCGCTATCTGGAGCGCAGATACGCCCGGACTGCGCATGTGCTTGCCGCACTGCTGGCTGTCGCGGCGCTTGTGCTGTTCGTCGGTTTCTTCCCGCTGGCGTCGGGCTTTGAGGTGCCGCGCGCGTGGTGCGATGCGATGAACTGGTTTAATAACTGGATGTGGTATTGAGCGCTTTGCGGCGTCCTCGCGCTCAGGCAAGGGCAAATGTGACCGCGTCAGGGAACGGGGATTGACAAAACCATCGGAAAAGACGATAATATACCGCATATTCCCATAAGGTTCAGCGTCTGCCAGCATAGTATGGAAGGATTCATTGCCGCCGGGCGGCAGAATGGCGGGCGGCTGCCCTTTAGGCAGCGCGGCCTGCGGCGGCCCCGCTCATGCGGGGCATGATGGAAAGGATGGATGCAATGGGCAAGTATTTCGGCACGGACGGATTTCGGGGCGAGGCCAACGTCAATCTGACGAGCGAGCACGCCTATCAGATCGGCAAATTTATTGGCTGGTATTACGGCGCGCGCAAGGGGCGCAAGGCGAGAATCGTCATCGGCAAGGATACGCGCCGCTCGAGCTATATGTTTGAGTATGCGATCGTCGCGGGGCTG
>JALFHA010000366.1 GCA_022776785.1 Clostridiales bacterium
TCGGCGCGCATGGTGTTCATGTCGGTGCGCATGGTGTTCATATCGGCGCGCATGGTGTTCATGTCGGTGTGCATGGTGTTCATGTCTGCACGCATTTCTTCCTGCCCTTTCTTAAGGGAGGAGATGTCTGCGCGCATTTCCTGCTGTCCGCTTTCCAGAGAATCAAGTCTTCCGTTCATCTGCTGGAGCTGGGAGAGAATCGCTTGCAGCATGTCGTTGTCGTTCATGGCTATCAGCCTCCTGTATAGTGTTAGTATAGCCGTTCAGGGGTGGTGTGTCAAGGTTTGTCCGATGGAGACATTATAGAACATTACTAGCATGTATTCAAGCGTAAGGATGAGAAATGGATTTGTTTTTTGGAATCGATATTGCTAGCATCATAGGGATTTCGGTATAATAGGGACAGAGGAGGGAGCTTATGCCACTGACTGAGGCGAGAAAAAGAGCAAATAAGAAGTATATTGATACTCATTGTGAGCAGATTGCTATCCGCTGGCCGAAGGAATTCTGCGAGCGGCTCAAGGCGGAGGCGAAGACGCAGGGCGAGTCGCTGGCCGGCTATGTGCGCGGGGCTATCGAGCAGCGCATGGAGAGGGACAAGGAAAAGCAGCCGTGAAAAACAAAGCGGGGATGGAGACGCGTGAGAAAACGCGCCAATCCATCCCCGCTCCGGTTATCGGAAATCACTGCACCTTGTCCACAAAGATCAGATTCAGCCGCGGCACGGCAACGGGATTGCCCTGCGCATCCTGCTCCTCATAGACGCCGTCCACGGTCACGGCGAGGGTCGCCATGTCGCCCTCGCGCACGCCGGTTTCTCCGCTGGCGACGACGATGACGGGATTGTACCATGTGCCGTCGGCATTTTTGTTGTACATCATCCGCAGGTAGGTGTGACCACCCGCGGCGCTCACCTCCGTCACCGGGCCGGTGATGACAAGCGTCTTGCCGTTGTTTTCGGGAAGCGCCTGCTGGAGCTTCTTGTAGGAGATCGCCTCGGCGCTCTTTTTGATCGCGGCGCGCTCCTGGTCGTCGGTCATCTGCCGCACGAGCGTGAAATGGATGCGCCGCTGGCTGTAGCCGTCCTTGGTGCAGATGAGCGTGTAGTCGTACTCGCCCTCGTCCTTCGTCGTCAGCTCAAAGGAGAAGGTGCCGTCGTTGGCGGCGCGCTTTTTCGTCAGCCCCAGCGGGGTGACGAGCTGCATCTGCACGCCTGCGAGCGTCTGCCCCGAGAGGGTGAAGCTGTCCTTTGTGACGACGAGCGAGCCGCCGTCCTGGACGCCGGAGAGGCTGACGGGCAGCGTCTTGGCGCTGTAGGTCACCTCGCCGATGACGCTCGCATCGAGCATTCCCTCGACGCTGGCTGTCAGCGTGATGGCATAGCTGCCCTCCTCCTCCAGAGGAACGAGCAGCGAGAACGAACCGCTCTTGCCCGCCTCGCCGACGGAGAGCGTCTTCATTTCGCCGCGCGCATCCGGCGCCTCGGCGAGCAGGAGCGCGCCCGGCTCCGTATTGCCGGTGATGATGAGATCGGCGGTGATCGTCTCCGACGGGATGTCCGCCGTGAGCGAAACGGCGCGCATGGGCTGCTCTACCTGTTCGGTGACGGTCAGGTCGGCGATGCGCTCGCGCAGCGAGGCGATGTCGCGGTTGCCAAAGCGCCCGGAGGCGAGCTGCCAGTCAAGGGCGATGTACATGCCGTTGCGCACGGTTACATAGCGGATGCCCCGGCCGACGGTTTCCCCGGCGCGGGTCTTCGTGTAGTGGATGTAGAGCCAGTAGACGCCGCCCTCTCTTTGCCACTGGGCATCCTGCGTGCGCAGGCCCGTCGTCTCAAAGAGGCTGCTGCTTTCGGCGCGTGTGCGCATCGTGCGCCGCTGGGCATCGGTGGCACGCTCAATGTCGTAGATTTCCTCGGAGAGGTCGTCGCGCCACGCGACGATGCTCAGCCACTGGCTGAAATCGGCATTGTATGCGCGGCTCTGCACGCCTGTGGTTTCCAGCTCCTCGGCGAGCGCATCCGCGTCGATGCCGGCGTCCTCAAGCAGCGGCGCATAGACCTGCGCAAGCTGCGGGGAGACGACCAGCCAGCTCTCCGGATAATCAAAGGCGACGTGCGCGCCCTCCATCTCGATGCGCTGCGCACTGGCGCAGGCCGGCAGGAGCGCAAGGGTGAGCAGCAGCGCCGCTTTCAGGTGCTTCATGCGCCGCGCCCCCTCACAGGATGTGGACGAGCATGTTGCCGCCCTCGTCGGTCTCCAGCGTCAGCAGATGCTCGCGCTCCAGCGCGCGAAGCACGTCCGAGAAGCGCCGCAGGCCGATCTGCCGCTCGGTGAAGTCCGGATATTCCGCCTGCACGGCGCTCTTGAGGATGGAGGGATTCACCCGGTCAAAGCCGTCCTCCTTGTATTCGGCGAGGATGCGCGCGAAGATGGAGACGTAGTTCTCCCGCGTGAGCTGTTCGCCCGCGCCCGTATGCGCCTGATTGAGGCTGACGATGAGGTTGTAATCCTCGCTGGCGACGCTGAAGGAGCCGAACTGCTGCGACAGTCGCGCAAGCAGCTTGCCAAAGGTGGAGTAGCCCACGCTCTTCTCCGAGAAATTGGGGCGCAGGCGCAGCAGCACGCTCTTGACCTCCGAGGCCAGCATTTCGCCGCTGTCGCCCTCGCCGAGAATGGTGACGATCAGGCTGTTGACGTCCGCGAGGGTCAGCGCCTCGCCCACGGGCGCGGCGGCCGCGCGCTCCTTGCCGCTGGCTACGCTTTCGAGGAACTGGAACTCGCTGCACGCGTTCATGAACACGCCTGACGCGGCCTCGCTGCGGGAGATGCCCAGCACGAACTTGCCCATGCTCTTGAGCTTGCCCACCAGCGGCACATAATCGCTGTCTCCGGAGACAATGCAGAAGCTGTCAATCAGCTCGTTGCGGTAGGCGACGTCGAGCGCGTCGATGACAAGCTGGATGTCCATGCTGTTTTTCTGGTTGCGGCCGAAGCGAAGGCTCGGCACGACGGTGAAGGTGTTGGAGAGCAGCGTCTCCTTGAGGTCGGAATAGCTGTCCGTATACCCGTAGACCTTGCCGATGAGGATGTCCCCGCGGATTTTGACGCGCTCGATGACGTCCATGAGCATACTCTTTTTGCCGCCGCAGTTTTCCAGGTCGACAAACAGCGCGAAATGTGCCGCCATAGCTTTATCCTTTCTGTTCATGGGGTGTAATACTGTCTTGCACTTAAAAGCTCGAATATGAGCGCGAAGCGAAGAAGGGAGTTTGAGGGATGAAATCCCTCAAGCAGGTTTGGAATCGCAGCCTGCCGCCCGCTGTGCGGGAAACAGGCAGGCGGAGATTGGAAACCACAAGGAGCGCTTTGGCGCGACTATGCGGGTTTC
>JALFHA010000398.1 GCA_022776785.1 Clostridiales bacterium
GTAGGCACGCCCTCAGGCACGTTTTTTCCCACGTTCCCCGCCCTGCGCTCGGGGACGAAAACCTCCTGCTCAAGCCCCTGCCTGCGCAGCTCGCCGAAAAGCAGGGGAAAGACCGTCGAGCCCGCGAGATTGCAGCAGATGTGCAGCACCCTCATGCCTTCGGCTCCTTTCTGAAGCCGCCGGTGGTGTCCCTGCCGTCCTGCGCGCGCAGGAAGCCGGGCAGCTTGACAAGCCCGACCATCGAGCCCGTGCCGTAGGCAAAGTGGAACGCCGGATAGAGAATCAGCTCCACCGGCAGGTAGCGCCATCCCTTCTCCCGCGCAATCGTATAGGAGTAGAATGCATCCAGCAGCAGGTATGCGCCCCACTCCAGTGCCAGCAGCCCGCCAAAGAGCATACTGCGGGTGAGCAGCGTCAGCAGCACCAGCAGGAGTGTGGAGAGCACGAACGCCAGCGGCACAAAGTGGCGCACACCCATCGAGCCGGGAACCAGCGCCATGGTGATGACGTTCCACTTGCCGTTCATGAAGCCCATGCGCATGATGCCGCGCATCGTATCCCGGCAGTAGTAGATGACGCGGATCTTCCCGTTCATGAAGATTTTGCCGCCGTTTTTGCGGATGCGGAAGTTGAGCTCATTGTCCTGATTGCGGGTCATGCGCTCGTCAAAGCCGCCGATGCGGTCAAACAGCTCGCGCCGGAAGCATCCGAAGGGCACGGTATCCACATAGCCGTCCTGTGTGGACAGGCGGAAGGTCGAGTTGCCCACGCCCAGCGGCGTTTTGAGCATCTCCGCGATGGCCGAGCCCATGAAGCCGCGCCCGTGCGTCTCAAAATAGCCGCCCGCGTTGTCGCAGTCGTGCGTCAGCAGCGTCTCCACGGACAGGCGAACGTAGTCGGGCGGATACTCCGCATGCGCATCCAGCCGCACGATCACCCCGCCCCGGCAGCGCCTGATGCCGATGTTCATCGCATAGGGCACGGTGCGGTCGGGATTGTGCAGCACGATGATCTGCGGGTGCTTTCTCTGCTCCTCGTGCAGCAGCTCCACCGTCCTGTCCTCCGAGCAGCCGTCCACAAAGATGACCTCCATCCTGTCCACGGGATAATCCTGGGCAAAGATGGACGCCACGCAGGCACAGATGTACTTTTCCTCGTTGCGCACGGGCAGGATGACTGAAATGAAAGGCAGCTCCATGTCGCTTTTCTCCCTACTCCTCCGCAGCCATGCTAGCCGCGGCGGTGAAATCTGTTCACGGCGGACAATACGCCGTCTGCGCACAGCGCGGACAGCATATACCATGTTCAGTATACCACAAAGCGGCAAGGATGGAAAGAAGAAAGCGCGAAACGCGGCGCGGCTCATTGCATTTTCTGCGCGGCTCTGCTATGATGGCTGCAAACGACGGGCGCGCGCTGCCGCCGCCCGGAACGCGGGGAGGGTCTGACGATGGACAAGGGCGGGCATTACCGATTCTTTCAGCACCGCGAGTGCGAGTATTTCCCCTGCCATGCGGGCATAGCGCAGGAGGACTTCAACTGCCTGTTCTGCTTCTGTCCGCTCTATGCGCTGGGCAGGCGCTGCGGCGGCAGCTTCCGCTATGCGGGCGGCGTGAAGGACTGCTCGGCCTGCGCCTTCCCCCACCGCCGGGAGAGCTATGCGCGCATCGTCGGGCGCTTTGACGAAATCGCGGCCGTCTGCGCACGAAGCGACGCCGGGGAAACCGCACCGGAGCATTGACGCGCGCCCAAAAGCGCCGTATAATAACAGGCGACAAATGAATAGCCGGTGCATCTGCGCCGTGAGGCGCGGCGCGCGCAAACTGCGCGCGTCATGGGAATGCGGATGAGATTTCCGGGCTATCCCAGTAACCGTGAAGCGGACGAACGCGAGAAAAGTCACTGCGTCGGTCTGTTCACATTCTGTGAACGGCCGCGCGGGAAGGCGCGCCAGTAGGATGAGGCCAAGCCGGGAGACCTGTTTGCACCGAAAACATCATTCCTCTGGGGTTGGGAGCTGCTATGCCGGCCAAAAGGCGACGCTTTGGGCCTTGTTTAGTGTTCCCTCGGAGGGGGAACACATTTTTTATGTGCCCCTCCCGCGATTCATTTGGTCGATCATCATCTAGGAGGGAACCATCATGAAAAAGAAGCTGCTTGCCGCGCTGCTCGCGGCGCTGCTGACCCTGGGCGCCGCCTGTGCGCTGGCTCAGGGCGTCACCGTCACGGACATGTACGGCCGCGAGGTCACGCTGGACGAGCCCGTCACCCGCATCGTAGCGCTCACCGCCGCAGACTGTGAAATCCTCTGCGCGCTCGGCGGCGAATCGCTGCTGGTGGGCCGCGGGCTGTACTGCGACTATCCCGAGTCCATCCTCTCCGTGCCCGTCGTGCAGAGCGGCGCGGAAACCAACATCGAGGAGATCCTCGCTCTCGCGCCGCAGGCCGTGCTCATGGGCGACATGGCGCAGTCGCAGGAGCAGGTCGCTCAGCTCGAGCAAAACGGCGTGAAGGTTGTCATCAGCGACGCAAACGACATCGCGGGCACATACACCGCCATCCGCATGATCGGCGCGCTGACCGGCCTTGACAACGCCGCCGAAGTGCTGATTGCCGACATGCAGGCGACCTTTGAGCAGGTGGCTGCGGGAAGCGAAAGCAGCGGCAAGACCGTGTATTTTGAGGTCTCACCGCTACAATACGGCCTGTGGACGGCCGGCAAAAACACCTTCATGGACGAGCTAGCCGCCCTCTGCGGGCTGACGAACGCCTTTGCCGACGTGGATGGCTGGGCCTCCATCTCCGAGGAGCAGGTGCTCGCGCGCGATCCGGACTACATCGTCACCACCGCCATGTACTACGGCGAGGGAGATACGCCGGTTGACGAGATCGTCAGCCGCCCCGGCTGGGAGGGCCTGAAGGCCGTGAAGAACGGCTGCGTCTACAACGCGGATTCCAACGCCGTCTCCCGCCCCGGCCCGCGCCTGAAGGACGCCGTGCTGGAGCTGTACAACTTCGTAAACGGCGCGCAGGAAGAAGTTCCCGCCGCGTGACTCGCCTATGAAAACCATCTCTGACCGCCTTTCCGTCAGGGCATGGCTGCTGCTGCTCCTGTCTCTGCCCGCGATGGCGCTCGTGTGCGTCTGCGTGGGCAGCGTCTCCATCCCGCCCGCGCAGACGCTCTGCGCCATCGCGGACGCGCTGCTGGGGCGGGAGAGCGCCGGCCCGCTGCAAAACATCATCGTCAACGTCCGCCTGCCGCGCGTCGCCGCGGCAGCGCTGACGGGCGCGTCGCTCTCGCTGTGCGGTGCGGCAATGCAGGGGCTTCTTCGCAACCCGCTGGCAGACGGCTCCACGCTGGGTGTGTCCTCCGGCGCGTCGCTCGGCGCGGTGACGGCGCTGACCCTCGGCATCGCGCTGCCCGGCTTCCCGCTCGGCGGCGTGATGCTCACGGCCATGCTCTTCGCCTTTCTCTCGCTGCTGGCCATCCTCTTCCTCGCCTACGCGCTGGACAGGTCGCTTTCCACCAGCAGCATCATCCTCATCGGCGTGGTCTTCTCCATGTTTGCCTCGAGCGTCATGTCGCTGATGATCTCCTTCGCCGGAGAGCGTGCGCGCACCGTCGCCTTCTGGACGATGGGCTCGCTCTCCGGGGTGGGCTATGTGCACGTCGCGCTGCTGCTGGCGGCGCTCGTCCTGTGCGGCGGCGTGCTGCTCGCCAGCGCGCGCGAGCTGAATGCCTTCGCCATCGGCGAGGAAAACGCCCGCCACATCGGTGTGAACGTGCGCAGGGTCAAGCTGACGGTGCTCGTCGCCGTGTCCGTGCTCATCGGCGTGTGCGTGTCCATCGGCGGCACCATCGGCTTCGTCGGGCTGGTGACGCCGCATCTGGCGCGCATGGTCGTCGGGCCCAATCACAGGCGGCTGCTGCCCGCCTCGCTCGTCTCGGGCGCGGTGTTCCTGATGCTCTCCGACCTCGCCGCGCGCACGGTGCTGCGGCCCATCGAGCTGCCCATCGGCGTCGTTACCTCGATGATCGGCGCGGTCGTCTTTGTCATCATCTTCTGCCAAACCAGAAAGGCCGGGTGAGCCATGCTCGAGGGACAGCACATCACCGTCCGCCTCGGCGGGCAGACCATCGTTCGCGACCTCTCCTTCACCCTGCGCGAGGGACAGTGGCTCATGCTCGTCGGCCCGAACGGCGCGGGCAAGAGCACGCTGATCCGCGCCATCTCCCAGACACTGCCGTATACGGGTCGCGTGCTGCTGCGCGGCGTGGATGCGCACCGGATGAGAAGCGCCGACCTCGCGCGCAGCGTCGGCGTGCTCGCCCAGCAGCACAGCGCTCAGTACGCCTTCTCAGTGGAGGAGGTCGTCTCCCTCGGGCGCTATGCGTATACCTCCGGCCCGCTGTCCCGCGGCGACAGCGAGGGCGCGGCACGCGTGGAGGAAGCGCTGTGCCTGACGGGCATGGCGCCGCTGCGCCGCGCAAGTGTGCTCACGCTCTCCGGCGGCGAGCTCCAGCGCACGTTTCTTGCGCAGGTATTCGCGCAGAATCCATCCATCCTGCTGCTCGACGAGCCTGCCAACCACCTCGACCTCGCCTATCAGCGGCATATCTTCTCCCTCGTGGGCGACTGGCTGAAAACGCCCGGACGGGCGGTGCTCTCCGTCGTTCACGACCTCAGCCTCGCCCGCCTCTACGGCACGCACGCCCTTCTGATGAACGAGGGCGCGTGCGTCGCGCTGGGTGAAACCGGCAGCGTGCTCACGCGGGAAAACCTGCAGGCCGTCTACGGCATGGACGTGTTCGCGTGGATGCGCGGCCTGCTCGCTCAGTGGGCGCATGACGGCTGATTTGTGTGCGCGCAGATCTGTTTTCCGCTACGCACGGCTTGACTTGCGTCCTGCGCTGTGCTATACTTCTCTTGATTATGGGGCCTGTGCGCGGCGTGCCCGCCCGCGGGTCAGCAATCAAATCTGATGAAGAATGGGAGATAGCGGCTATGGAAAGAATCAAGACGCTCGAAACCCGCAGCATGTGCGACAGCGCGAAGAACGGCGGCTGCGGCGAGTGCCAGACCTCCTGCCAGTCTGCCTGCAAGACCAGCTGCGGCGTGGCGAATCAGCAGTGCGAGAACGCTGACAAGTAAGACATCGTGAAAAAGCTGCCGCCATTCAGGCGGCAGTTTTTTTGCGGCCAGTGGCCATTCCCCATCCCCGATACAATCAACTCAGGAGGCTTTATGATCCATCAATACAAGCTCAACGGCTACAACATCGTGCTGGACACCTGCTCCGGCTCCGTTCATTCGGTGGACGACGTCGCCTACGACGTAATCGCCCTGTACGAGACGACCCCCGCGGATGAAATCGTCCGCCTGATGCTCGAAAAATACGGCGACCGTCCCGATGTGACCGAAGACGACCTGCGCGCGTGCATCGAGGACGTCGCCGCGCTCAAGGCGGCGGGCAAGCTCTTTTCCCCCGACGTGTTCGCCCCGATGGCGGGTACGCTCAAGGAGCGCTCCGGCGACGTGGTGAAAGCGCTGTGCCTGCATGTGGCCCACACCTGCAACCTGAACTGCGCCTACTGCTTCGCCAGCCAGGGGAAGTATCACGGCGACCGCGCGCTGATGAGCTTTGAGGTCGGCAAGCGTGCGCTCGACTTCCTTATCGAGCACTCCGGCACGCGCCGCAACCTCGAGGTGGACTTCTTCGGCGGCGAGCCGCTGATGAACTGGGAGGTCGTCAAGCAGCTCGTCGCCTACGCCCGCACGCAGGAGGAGGCGCATCACAAGCGCTTCCGCTTCACGCTGACGACCAATGGGATGCTCATCGACGACGACGTGATCGACTTTTGCAACCGGGAGATGAGCAACGTGGTGCTCAGCCTCGACGGCCGCAAGGAGATTCACGACCGGCTGCGCGTCGATTACGCGGGCAACGGCAGCTATGACCGCATCGTGCCCAAATTCCAAAAGCTCGTCAAGGCGCGCGGCGGCAGGAACTACTACATGCGCGGCACGTTCACCCACGCCAACCCCGACTTCACCCAAGACGTGCTGCACATGGCCGACCTCGGCTTCACGGAGCTGAGCATGGAGCCTGTCGTCTGCGACCCGTCCGACCCCGCCGCGCTCACCCCGGAGGATATCGAGATCGTCAAGCAGCAGTACGAGCTGCTGGCTGAAGAGATGCTGCGCCGCGAGCGTGAGGGCCATCCGCTCACCTTCTACCATTATATGATCGACCTGACCGGCGGCCCGTGCATCTACAAGCGCATTTCCGGCTGCGGCTCCGGCACGGAATACATGGCCGTGACCCCGTGGGGTGATCTCTACCCCTGCCACCAGTTCGTCGGCGAGGAAGCCTACAGGCTCGGCAACATCTGGGACGGCGTAACCAATACGGCGCTGCGCGAGGAATTCCGCGCCTGCAACGCCTACGCCCGCCCGGAGTGCGCCGACTGCTGGGCGAAGCTCTACTGC
>JALFHA010000401.1 GCA_022776785.1 Clostridiales bacterium
CATTCTCTCACTTGCTTGTGTCCTCATTCTTCTGCTCATTGGCTGGATGTCCAGATACAACTGGCGCTTTAGCACAATATTTGATGACTACTCCGGCTTCTATCTGGTTCCCCGCATCCAGCTTGAATCTTCCCTAAAGGCGGCGAATGTTCCGGACCGCTCGAAATGTTATGTACTGACCACCAAGGACAAGCGTGTCTATGTAGCCATGCTTGCGCTCCTCCTCGGTACTGACCGCAGAGACACTACGCAGGTTGTCATAGATTCTCCAGAACAGCTTCAGGCGGCAGACGACGCGCTCATCAACGGAGCATGGGTGATTGTCGTCGACACCGAAAATCGCTATATTCAGACATGGCTAAAACAGAAAAACGATTCTCACATTGTCATCGTCCAATGATTCTCGTTATATTCGGGCAATAAGAAAAAAGCATGGCTTTCACTCATCGGTAAAGCCATGCTTTTCATCATACAATATTACGTCTTCTCCCCGTCCTCCCCCGCGACGCTCAGTGCGCGCACGGCGATGGACGGGCTGCCGATGGGCGAGCCCTCAAAGGTCAGGTCGCTGCCCACGCTGAGCACGTCCTCGAGCAGGCGATAGAAGTTGCCCGCCACGGTGAACTGCTCCACGGCGCGCGCGATTTTGCCGCCGCGCACCTCAAAGCCGCGGGCGAGCAGCGAGAAATCGCCGCTGATGGGGTTGGCGCCCGCGTGCAGGCCGCTGACCTCGGTGACATACAGGCCGTCGCCCATGTTTTCGAGCAGCTCCTGCGCGGAGCGCGCGCCCGGCGCGATGAACAGGTTGCTCGGCGCGACGCGCCCGCCGCCCGCCGCGTTGCCGGTGGTGACGGTGCCCGCGCGTCTGGCGGTCTGCCGGTTGTGCAGCAGCGTTTTGAGCACGCCGCCCTCGACGACGTGCTTCGTACGCGCCGCCGCGCCCTCCATGTCAAACGGGCAGCTGTTCATGCCCCACGGGAGCAGTGGGTCGTCCGTGATCGTCACGCACGCGCTGGCGATGGCGCTGCCCTCGCGCCCCGCGAGCAGGGACATGCCCTTCTGCGCGTTGTCCGCGGAGAACACGCCCGAGAAGGTGGAGAGCAGGTCGGCCATCGCGCTGGCCTTGATGACCGCGGGCGTCTCGCTGCTCCTCGTCCGGCCCGCGCCGAGATTGGCCAGCGCGTCCTTCTGGCAGCCCTCCGCGATGGTCTGCGCGTCCACGTCCTTCAAGCCGTAGCCCCACAGGAGCTTGAAGCCCGTCGCCGCGCTCTCGCCCTCCTTCGCCAGCGCGCTGGTGTAGGCGTAGATCATGTTGCTGGTATGCGAAAGGTTCAGCCCCAGCGTGTTGCGCATGGATACCGTGCTCTTTGCGGTGGAAACCACGCTCGCGTCCGCCTTCAGGCGTGCGTCGCCCTCGTGCATGAGCCGGTCGATGTCCATCGCCAGCGCGATCTTCTCCTGCGCAGGCAGGGCATTAAGCTCCGCGCTGTAGTTGCACACCGTCTCATAGCGCTCATCCGGCGGGAGGATGTCGTCCTGCTCGTCGTTCTCGATGAGCGCGGCGCTCTCGCGCACGCCCTGAATCAGCAGCGCAACGCTCTCCTCATCCATCGCCTGCGTGGAGGCTGTGCCGATGCGCTCCCCCACGCGGCCACGAAGCGTCACGCTGAGCCTGTCGCTGACCTGATAGTCCTCCAGCGCGCCGTCGCGCACGCGCGCGGTGAAGGATTCCGTGCTGCCGGAGCACAGCTCCGCCGGGGCGATGCCCGCCTGCTGCGCGGCCTCGAGCACGCGCGCGGCAAACTGCTCCAAATTCATCTCCATGCTGCTCTCCTCACTTTCCGCCGACGGTCAGACGGCTCACGCGGATGGTCGGCTGGCCCACGTTGGTGGGCACGCTGCCGCTCAGCGAGCCGCACATGCCCTGCCCCATCGTCATCTCGCGCCCGACGCGGTCGATGCGCATGAGGATCTCGCTGCCCTTGCCGATGAGCGACGCGCCGCGCACGGGCGAAACGATGCGCCCGTCGCGCACGAGATAGCCCTCCTGCACGGCGAAGTTGAATTCGCCCGTCGCCGGGTTGACGCTGCCGCCGCCCATCTGCGCGGCATACAGGCCGTCGCCCATCGTACGCAGCATCTCCTGCTCATCATCCTGCCCGGGCGCGATGAACGTGTTGCGCATCCGGCTGGTGGGCGCGTAGGCGTAGCTCTCGCGGCGGCCGCTGCCGGTGGGCTTCATGCCCATCTTCAGGCCGTTGAGCCTGTCCACCATGTAGTTCTTGAGCACGCCGTTCTCGATGAGCACAAGGCGCGTGGTGGGCGTGCCCTCGTCGTCGATGTTCTCGCTGCCCCACTCGCCGGGCATGGTGCCGTCGTCAATAGCGGTGACGCAGGGCGCGGCGATCGTCTCGCCCAGCCGGCCGGCGAATTCGCTCATGCCCGGCTGCACGCTCGTCGCCTCCAGCGAATGGCCGCACGCCTCGTGGAAGATGACCCCGCCGAAGCCCCCGGCGATCACCACGGGCATCTCGCCCGCGCTGCAATACGGCGCGGTGAGCATCGTCACGGCGGTCGTCGCGGCCTTTTTGCCCGTCGCCGCGGGATCGACGCGCTCCCCGAAGAGCTCAAAGCCCATCAGCGCGCCGGGGTTGTCCACGCCGGTCTGGTTCTCCTTGCCGTCGCTGGCGACGGCGGAGCAGGTCAGGCGGGTGTAGACGCGCGTATCCTCCGTATACAGCCCCTCGCTGTTGGCGATGAGCACGTTCTGCTCGCGGGAGAGCAGGCCCGCCGTCACCTGCACGATGGACGGGGAAACGGCTCTCGCCGCCGCATCCGCCTCGCGCAGCACGGCCGCGCGCCGCTCAGCGGGCACGGAGAGTACATGCTCGCGCACCGGATGGATGCTGGCCGTCGGCGTGGCGCACAGCGTCACATCGCGTCCCGTGCCGCGGGTATCGGTCACAGCGGCAGCCGCCTGCTCAGCCGCGCGCAGCAAGCCGGAAAGCGACAGGTCGCAGGTATAGACATAGATGGAGCGCAGGCCGTCATAGATGCGGATGCCCGCGCCGCGCGGGCGTGAGAGGGCCGCATTTTCGATTTTGCCCGAGCGCAGCTGCATGGTGAAGTTGCGGTCGTCCTCGGCGAAGATCTCCGCGAACGAGCCGCCCTGCGAAAGCGCGCGGGAGAGCACCTGCTGGCAGACGGAAAGTGGCAGCATAGTCGTCCTCCTTGAATTTCAAAAGCTTTCCTCTATTATACGCCGGGGAGGGCCAAAAGTAAACTGACTGCCCCTCTCCCCGCGCCGCGCGGCGCGCTTTTGCAGAAGGAGCGCATCTTTTTGTCAAAACCCCTTGCAGGAACTCAGGCGGGGAGTGTAGAATAGAGACTGGATATTGATGCGGCAAAGGATGACGCTTCGCAGGGGGAGGGAAACCGCCATGCCGGGCAGGCTGGAGGAAATCGAGAATATGCTCACGCCGGCGCTGGGCAGCGCGCTGCTGCGGCGCAGCCCGGAGCTGATTTACACCGTCAACGCGCAGCTCGTGCGCTTTAGGCGCACGGAGGATTCGCCCTCCGTGCTCTGGCGCAGGCTGGATTCGGCGCTGTTCAACGCGGTCTACCTGGGCACGGAGCGCTCGATGGTCGTGCTGCTTGACGACGGGCGGCGCGTGCGCGTGACGAGCGACGCCCTGCGCGACCTCGCGGACAGGCTGCTTGCCCTCGCCTACAGGCGCATGGATGCGGACGAAGCGCTGCAAAGCGCGCTGTTCGACCTTGCACGGGAGGGCTCCTTCGCCGCGATGCGCGAGCTGCTCTCGCGCTTCCCTCTCGATGACTTTGACCGGGCGTGGATCACGCAGGTGCTCGAGGAAAACGGGCAGTTCAGATAGATGGACGGGCCGCCCCGCGCGCCCGATATGCATTGCGGGGCGCGGGCCCCTGAACGAGAAACGAATGGGGAACGATATGGGTAAAATCATCGCAGTTACCAACCAGAAGGGCGGCGTCGGCAAGACGACCACCAGCGTGAACCTCTCCGCCTGCGTCGCGCAGGAGGGAAAGCGCGTGCTCGTGGTGGACGCGGACCCGCAGGGCAACACCACCAGCGGCTTCGGCGTGCGCGTGCGGGAAAAGACCCCCACCGTCTACGAGGTAATGGCCGGGGAGGTTTCCGTGCAGGGCGCGCTGGTGAAAACCGACGTGGATTCGCTGTTTGTCCTCCCGTCGGACATCCGGCTGGCCGGCGCGGAGATCGAGCTGGCCGCTATGGAGCACCGCGAGCACGTGCTCGCCGAGGCGCTCGCCCCCGCCGTGGAGGCGTTTGACTATGTGTTCATCGACTGCCCGCCCTCGCTGGGGCTCATCACGCTCAACGCGCTGGTGGCCGCGCAGGGCGTGCTCATCCCGATCCAGTGCGAATACTACGCCCTGGAGGGCGTCAGCGCGCTGATGGGCACGATTCAGAAGGTGCAGCACATCAACCGACGGCTGAACATCGAGGGCGTGGTGCTGACCATGCTCGACGCGCGCACCAATCTGAGCATACAGGTGGCGCAGGAGGTGCGCAAGGTCTTCAAGGGCAAGGTCTACAGCACGGTCATCCCGCGCAACGTGCGTCTGGGCGAGGCGCCCAGCCACGGCCTGCCCATCACCCTGTACGACCCGCGCTCGCTGGGCGCGCAGAGCTACCAGTCGCTGGCGAAGGAGTTTTTGGCGAGATAATCCCCCGGCAAACGGGGCGGCTTGATGAAGTTGGCATTTCCCCGGCGCAGCCGCGGCGGAGGGATTCGGAGGAAAGCGAGTCATGGCGAAGAAAATGGGACTGGGCAGGGGTCTGAGCGCCATCCTGCCGGATGTGGAAGATGTCGTCGAATCGGTAGAGGCTGTCCCGGGGGCCGCGCCGCTGCCCGAGGGCACGGTGGTGGAGATTCCTGTCGGGGACGTGGACCCCAACCGCAATCAGCCGCGCAAGCGCTTTGACGACGACGCGCTGCTGGCGCTGGCGGAATCCATCCGCCACAGCGGCGTCATTACCCCGATTCTCGTCGCGCGCGAGGGGGCGCGCTACACGATCATCGCGGGCGAGCGGCGCTGGCGTGCGGCGCGCATCGCGGGGCTTAACACCATTCCCGCCATCGTGCGCGAGTGGGATGAGGTGAAGCGGCGCGAGGCCGCGCTGGTGGAGAACATCCAGCGTGAAAACCTCAACGCCATCGAGGAGGCGCAGGGCATCAGCGCGCTGATGAACGAGTGCGCGCTGACGCAGGAGGCCGTTGCCGAGCGGCTGGGCCGCAGCCGCCCCGCCGTGGCGAACCTGCTGCGCCTGCTGAACCTGCCCCAGCGCATCCAGCAGGCGGTCATCGAGGGGGCGCTGTCCGCAGGCCACGCGCGCGTGCTGGCCGGCATCGAGGACAGGGAGCTTCAGGCGAATCTGTTCGCCAAGACGCTGCAATTCGGCTGGTCGGTGCGCCAGCTCGAGGCCTCCGTCAAGAACGCCCCCGAGAAGAAGGAAAAGAAGAAGCCCCTCCCGCTCCCCGTGGAATACGAGGAGCTGACCGAGCGCCTGCGCAGCGCCACGGGCCTGAAGGTCAGCCTCGTGGGCAGCGAGCAAAAGGGCAAGATCGTGCTGGAATACGCCAGCCAGGAGGAGCTTCAGCGTCTCTGGGACCTGATGGCCGAGCGGCAGGAAGGGTAAGTGCCGTCGCCTCCCGCGATAATAGCGGCGTCCCTGCCACGTGCTTTGATTGACTCAGGATGAAAGGAGCGGTTCTCCCATGCTAAGCGTTCCCTCGCTCTTTGAGCTCACCTTCTATCTGCTGGCCTACTCGTTTCTGGGCTGGCTGGTCGAGGTGACGTACTATGCCGTCGCCAGGCGGCGCTTTCTCAACCGCGGCTTTACGTCCCTGCCGCTGATCCTCTCCTACGGCGTGACGTTCGACCTGCTCATCATCGTGCTGCCGACCCTTCAGGGCAACCATGTGCTCGCCCTGATCGCCACGCTCGTCATCTCCTCCGTCGTGGACAGCGTTTTTGACTGGGTGACGCGCCTGCTGAGCAAAAAAATCCGCTGGGAGGCCGAGCGCGAGCGCCTGTTCAGCGGCAGCGGCGGCGGCATCCTCGTTTCCGTGGCGATTGCCGCGGCGCTGTATCTGGTCTACCTCGTCATCCATCCGCTGCTGATGACCGTGAGGCTGATTCTCCCGGATCTGCTGCTCAAAATCATCGTCATCGCGGTGGCAGCGCTGCTGGCGCTTGACTTCATCTCCGTCATCGTCGTGCTGCGCACCGGTCGCACCACGCGCTTTGAAAGCGAGGAGCGCACCCTCAGCAGCCGGTTTGCCGCCGACATCTCCGAGCGCGTCTGGGGCCGTCTGGAGCGTGCCTACCCCGGCATTGAGAGCGTCAGCAGCGAGCAGGCAGGCGGCTACGTCTTCGCCAAGGGGCTGTGCATCGACAAGCTCATCTGGGTCTTTCTGGTGTCCGCGCTCATCGGCGACCTGATTGAGATGTGCTATTGCCGCCTGACCGGCGGTGTGTGGATGAGCCGCTCGAGCGTGCTCTACGGGCCGTTCAGCGTTGTCTGGGGTCTGGGCGCGGTGGTGCTGACCGTCACGCTTCAGCGCCTGGCGGGCAAGGCCGACCGGCACGTGTTCCTCGGCGGCTTCATCATCGGCGGCGTGTACGAGTACATGTGCAGCCTGTTCACCGAGATTGTCTTCGGCACGGTGTTCTGGGATTACAGCTACATGCCGCTGAACATCGGCGGGCGCACGAACGTGCTCTACTGCTTTTTCTGGGGCGTGCTGTCTGTCGTCTGGATCAAGATCATCTACCCGCGCATGTCGGCGCTGATTGAGAAGCTCCCCGTGCTGGCGGGGCAACTCATCACATGGGCCATCGTCATTCTGATGGTCTGCAACGGCCTGCTGACCGGGGCGGCCATGCTGCGCTACAAGGCGCGCGATACGCATCCCGAGCCCGCCAACGCGGTGGACGCCTTCCTCGACAAAACCTATGACGACGCCTTCATGGAGAAGCGCTGGCCGAACATGGTCCGCACGGGCGAGAAGGAGCAGGGCGGACTCATCGGTGAGATCGAGGCTGGGCTTGAGGCCACGCTGGAGGCTGTATCAGGCGGCGGAGCGGAATAATCCCGTTCTGCATGAAAAGCAGCATAGCAATCAAAGGATCAAGGATTTGGAATCAGCGCGTCATACTAGTCTCATACTGTTCTGCGTTAAAACCCTCATGCCCGTTCGCTTGGCACCACCATAAATGAAACATTAGGGGCAGGAGACTCTTGATATTGTTGTAGCTATTTTCTATACTGGTACTAACGGCAAAGATCGAGTCT
>JALFHA010000017.1 GCA_022776785.1 Clostridiales bacterium
ACCAGCGGCGCAAGCGTCTGGGCGGAGCTCGAGCAGGTGTATGAGCCGGTCTTTGAGATGGAGAAGCGCCTGCGCGCGCTCGAGCTTGACATGGAGCAGGCCCACGAGGACGCCGCCCGCTTCGCTCAGCTCTCCGCCGAATATGACCGGCTGACGCTGCGCTTTGAGGAATCGGACGGCTATGCGTGGAAGAGCATGGTCAGCGGCGTGCTCAACGGCCTGGGCTTCAAGCCCTCGCAGTATGAGCAGAGCGTCGATTCGCTCAGCGGCGGCGAGAAGACGCGCCTGTGCCTGGCCCGCCTGCTGCTGCAAAAGCCCGACCTTCTGCTGCTCGACGAGCCGACCAACCATCTGGATATGGAAACGCTGACGTGGCTGGAGACGTATCTTTCCGCCTACAGGGGCAGCGTGCTGGTGATCTCCCACGACCGGTATTTTCTTGACCATGTGTGCACCTGCATGGTGGAGATTCTCATGGGCCAGAGCGAGCAGTACCGCGGCAACTACACCCGCTACATCGCCCAGCGGCAGGAGCGGTTTGAGACGCGCCTGCGCGCCTACGAGCTCCAGCAGAAGGAGATCGAGCGCCAGCAGGCCATCATCGCGCGCTACCGCATGTATAACCGCGAGAAATCCATCCGCGCGGCCGAGAGCCGGGAAAAGGCGCTCGAGCGCATGGAGAAGCTCGACAAGCCCATGGA
This sequence comes from Clostridiales bacterium, assembly GCA_022776785.1. Lineage (GTDB taxonomy): Bacteria > Bacillota > Clostridia > Christensenellales > Aristaeellaceae > Ventricola. The sequence goes on from JALFHA010000017.1 coordinate 702, forward strand.
CGAGCGCGCCATCCATTTCCGCTTTGAGGCGCGCAGGCGCACCGGCGAGGATGTGCTCACCATCCGGGAGGCGAGCAAGAGCTTCGGGGAAAAGCACCTGTTCGGCCCGCTCGACCTGCATGTGCGCGCGGGCGACCGCATCGCGCTCATCGGCCCCAACGGCGTGGGCAAATCCACGCTCATCAAGCTGATTACGGGCGACGTGCCCGCCGATTCCGGCACCATCCGCTATGGCGCAAACGTCGATATCGGCTACTACGACCAGCACCAGAGCTCGCTTCATCCCGATAAAACCGTGCTCGACGAGGTGTGGGACCGCTTCCCCCAGATGGAGCAGAGCGACGTGCGCGGCGCGCTGGGCATGTTCCTGTTCTCAGGCGACGACGTGTTCAAGCCCATCAAAACGCTCTCCGGCGGCGAGAAGGGCCGCGTCGCGCTGACGGCGCTGATGCTGCGCAAGGACAACCTGCTGCTGCTCGACGAGCCGACCAATCACCTCGATATGGATTCCCGCGAGGTGCTCGAGGACGCGCTCTCCGGCTTTGGCGGCACGATCATCACCGTCTCGCATGATCGCTACTTCATCAATCGCGTCGCCGACCGCGTCATCGAGATGCGCCCCGACGGCGTGACGGAGTACATGGGCAACTACGACGACTACCTCGAAAAGAAGAACCGCCCTGCAGAGCAGGAGGTTTCTGCCGGCAAGACAAAGACCGAGCTTGAGAAGGAGAAGCGGCGCGAGAAGCAGAGCAGGCAGGCGCTGCGTCAGCTCAAGGTGCGCGCGCAGGAGGCGGAAAAGGCCGTCGGCGCCAAGGAGGAGGAAATCGCCGCGCTCGAAACGCAGATGGCCGACCCCGCCCTCTATGCCGACGCGCAGCGTGCAGCCGCCGTTCAGCGCGACTACCAGCGGGCGAAGGACGAGCTCTCCGCGCTCTACGAGGCGTGGGAGCAGGCCGAAGCGCAGCTCAGCGAGCAGGACGCATAAGCAAAGGAAAACAACGAGCCGGGCACGACGGAAGCCGACATGATGCCGGCCCCCATCACCGACGAAATGCCGTAGATCCAGCCGCCCTGCCCCGATGCTTGGCAGGCAGATTGACATAACAAAGGAGACGACGCTATGCTGTTTATCGGAATCTGCGGGGCCAGCGGCAGCGGAAAATCGACGCTGGCCGAGGAGCTGGCCACGATGGTCAACCGGAGCATCCTCATCATCAACCAGGACGCCTACTACTACGACCATCCCGACCTCCCCTTCGAGGATCGTTGCCGCCTCAATTATGACGAGCCGGGCATCTTCGATCACGACCTGCTGCTGCACGACGTGCGGGAGCTGCTGGCGGGTCGCCGCGTCCCGAAGAAGCGCTACGACTACGCGCGCCACCGCCGCGCCGACGTGTCCGACGAGTTCCTCGAGCCGCACGACGTCATCATCGTCGAGGGCATCCACGCCTTCTATGACGAGCGCCTGCGCGCGATGATGGATCTGCGGCTGTACATGCACGTTGAATCGGACATCTGCCTGCTGCGGCGCATCCAGCGCGACATCAACGAACGCGGGCGGCAGATCGACAACATCTCCACCCAGTACACGACGACCGTCAAACCGATGTTTGACCAGTACATCCGCAATTACGAGCAGTACGCCGACGTCATCGTGGCCGGCGGCGGCAAGAACGCGAAGATCACGGAAATCCTCGCGGGCTATATCAACAACGACCTGCATCTGTACAAGGGTCTTCAAAGGAGGAGTGCACCATGCTGAAGGGCTGTACGAAGGAAGAAAAGAGCTGGATTTTTTACGACTGGGCGAATTCTGCATTCTCCGCGATTGTCGCGGCGATCATCCTGCCCATCTTCTTCAAGGAGATGGCGCAGATGGACGGCGTCAGCAGCGTGGATGCGACGGCCTACTGGGGCTATGCAACCTCGCTGGGCACGCTGGTCTGCGCGGTGCTCGCGCCGTTTCTCGGCTCGCTGGGCGATTACCGCGGCATGAAGAAGAAGCTGTTCACCGCGTTCATGCTGCTTGGCGTCATCAGCACGTTCCTGCTGGCCTGCGCCGGGAGCTGGAAGGTTCTGCTTGCGCTGTATGTGCTTGGCACGCTGGGCTTCAGCGCCTCGTGCATCTACTACGACAGCTTCCTGCTGGATGTGACGGACGAGAGCCGCATGGATCAGGTTTCCACGCTGGGCTACGGCCTGGGCTACATCGGCGGCTCGACCATTCCGCTGGTGATCTCACTGCTGCTCATCCAGTTCAGCGATAAAATCGGCATCCCCACGCTCGTGGCTACGCGCTTCTCCTTCGCGCTGACGGCCATCTGGTGGCTGGTGTTCACCATCCCCATGCTGCGCCATGTCCACCAGAAGCACGCCGTCGAGCCGGAAAAGCATCTCCTCTCCCAGACGCTGCACAGTGTGGCCTCCACCTGCCGCAAGATCGTCCGGCACAAGAGCCTGCTGCTCTTTTTGCTGGCCTACTTCTTCTACATCGACGGCGTGGGCACGATCATCCACATGGCAACCGTGTTCGGCTCCTCCTGCGGGCTGGGCAGCATGGACCTGATGGTCGTCCTGCTCGTGGTGCAGATTGTAGCCTTCCCCTTCGCCATCCTCTACGGCAAGCTGTCCGCGCGCTTTGGCTCGCGCAGGATGATTCTCTTTGGCATCGCGACCTACATCGTGGTCTGCGCGGTGGGCTTCAACCTCAAAAAGATGTCGGATTTCCTCGTGCTGGCAGTGCTGGTGGGCACCGCGCAGGGCGGCATTCAGGCGCTCTCGCGCTCGTTCTTCGGCAAGCTTGTCCCGCCGGAAAACGCGAGCGAATTCTTCGGGTTCTTTGACGTGTTCGGCAAGTTCTCCGCGGTCATCGGCCCGTCGCTCTTCGGTCTCGTCGCTCAGCTCACCGGCGTAACCAACTATGGCGCGCTGGCGGTCATGCTGATGTTTATCGTCGGCGGCGCGATTCTGCTGGCGCTGCCCAAGAATATTGAAAAGATGCAATAAGCGCTGAAAACGCCGCGGTGCGCTGCCGGGAGATTGTTCTCCCCGCTTCGCACCGCGGCGTTTTTTTATTTGTATCATACTATTTTGCGGCTAAAATCTAGCTTTGCAGAATCAGCCCCGTTTCAATCGTAGGATGCTTCGCATCCTGCTCTGAAACTGCTTTTTCTTT
>JALFHA010000050.1 GCA_022776785.1 Clostridiales bacterium
CTGCTCTGAAACTGCTTTTTCTTTTGAACAATAAGGGAACATTGGGCTGCCGCCCAAACCTGCTTGAGGGATTTCATCCCTCAAACTCCCTTCTTCGCTTCGCGCTTATATTCGAGCTTTTAAGTGCAAGTCAGTATAACAATCGAGAAGCGATGATGGGGTTTGGGGGTTCGGAATCGGTGCCGCCTGTGGAATCGGAGTCTGCCGCCGCCTGTGGCGGAATCAGGCAGGCGAAGGATGGAAACCGCAAGGAGCGCCTTTGGCGCGACTATGCGGGTTTCCCAGATCGGCAGCCCAACGTATCCCATTGATAAAGCATTTTTGCAAAGCAGTCAGGGAGCGAAGCGGGGCCTGACGGTGAGTTTGTGATGAACCAACGGGGAAATCAGAAGAAATGCTTTCATCGAAGAAAAGTACTATGTGCTTTTTTCTGTCTTTGCGGAGGGGAGAGCGGCTGCGGCGTCAGCACAGGTGGACGCATACGCCGCAGTGGTCCGAGACGGCGTCCTTTCCCTGGAGAACCACCTCGCAGCGCGCGGGGGAGAAGGGTCTGCTGCACAGGATGTAATCCAGCCTGCGCGGCTCATCCTTCGCGCTGCGCCAGCCGTCGATGCTGCCGCCGACGGTGAAGCCGTCGTCCCGCGCCTTCGTCTGCGCGTAGGCGTCATGCCAGCCGCGTGCCATGAGGAGATCAAGGCCCTCGCCGCGCATGTGCGCCGGCTGATTGAGGTCGCCCATGACAAAAACGGGCACATCACCGGGCAGCGCGGCCTCCAGCGCGTCCCATTGCCGGGCAAACGGGGCTTCATCATCGTTCCAGAAGCCCGTGTGCACGCTGACATACAGGGCGCCGCCGATGAAAAGGCCGCACGCGACGCGGGATTTCCAGCTGTCCATCGCCGGATCGCCGGAGAGGTCGGCGGCAAACGGCCCTTCCGGGGGCAGGCGGGTCAGCAGCGCCACGCCCTCCTCAAAGCGGCCATAGCTGTTGTGCGCGGCGGAAAAGACGAAGCGCCACGTTTCCCCCGCGGTGCGCAGCCGCTCACACAGGCGCAGGGCGAAGTTGTCCGCGCGCACCGGCGCCTTGCCCGCAAGCGGCACACAGCCCGCAGCGCGCAGCCGGTCATCGGAGGCGGGCTCTGCGCCCTGCGTCTGGTTGACCTCCTGCAGGGCGAGAATATCCACGCCGCGCGCGCAGACAAACGCCGCAAGGCGCGCAAGCTGCTCATCCGCGCTGCCGTCGATCAGGCTGTGCGCGTTGAGCGTCATCAGCACGTCAGCCCTTGACCGCGCCATTGGTCAGCCCTCCGATGATCTGCTTCTGCATGATGAAATAGAAGATGACGATGGGCAGGCTCGCCAGCACGAAGCAGCTGAAGGCGAGGTTGTAATCCACGGCATACTCGCTCTGGAAGTTGTACTGATACATCGTCAGCGTCCAGTATTTGACGGAGCGGTTGAGCGTTACCAGCGGCAGCAAGAAGTCGTTCCACATGGCAAGGCACTCGCGGATGACTACCGTGGCGATGATCGGGCGCATCAGCGGCAGAATCACCTTGACGTATGTCTGCATGGTGGATGCGCCGTCGATATACGCGGCCTCCTCCAGCGTCTGGGGGATGGTCGCCAGAAAGCCCACATACAGGAACACGCTCTCGCAGGTGGCGTGCGCGATATACAGGACGATAATGCCCGCCGGATTGAGCATGTTCAGGTAGGAGAGCAGCTTAACCAGCGGCATCATGCGCACCTGGAACGGGATGAAAATGCCCACCAGCAGGAAGTAGTACAGCAGCTGATAGCCCCGCGAAAGCTCGCGCCCACGGGAGACGGCGTAGCTCATTGCGGGCATCAGCAGCACGGAGAACAGCAGCGAGACAACCGTGATGGTGATGGTGTTGCCGTAGGCCGTGTAGAGACGCGAATCGGCGAGAATCTGCTGGTAGTTGCCCAGATACAGCGATTTGGGCGGCGTGAAATAGCTGACGGCGCTCTCGGACGGCGTTTTGAACGTCGTGGCGACGGTGATATACAGCGGCAGGACGATGAGCGCCAGGCCGAGCAGCAGAATGACGTAGGTCGCCACACGGGAGAGCCGAATGGGATGACGGCGTTTCATCAGTCCACCTTCTTTCTGCCGGTCAGCTTGATCTGGATAAACGAGACGGCGGAGATAATCAGGCCGATCTCAATGGCCTGCGCGATGGAGTAGGAATACCGGTTGCGCACGAAGCCGTTGTTGTAGATCATCAGCGCCAGAGACTGTGTCGCGCCGCCGGGGCCACCGTCGGTCATGCTCTTGACATAGTCAAAGACCATCAGGCCGCTCTTGACCGTCAGCACGAGCACCACGCTGAGCGTGGGCAGAAGGTACACCAGCGTGACATGCACAAAGCGCTGCCACGCATTTGCGCCGTCAAGCGTAGCGGCCTCCAGCAGATCGGAGGGTACGGTTTGCAGCGCGGCGAGGAACATCAGCGTCGGCAGCGCCACGCCCTGCCACAGATGCACGAACAGAATGCCGTAAATGGCCGTGTTCTTGCGGCTGAGGATGTTCACGGAGAGCGCCTCAATGCCCAGCGCCTTGCCGATGGGCGGCATCACGCGGTAGAGGATCTGGTTGAACACCAGCGAGACGGTAATCATCGAGAGCACGGCGGGCAGGAAGTACATCGTGCGCAGAAAGCCGCGCGCACGGATGTCCTGATTGAGCAGCACGGCCAGCAGCACGGAGAGCAGCACCGTGCAGACCACCAGCAGCACCGTGTAGCGCACGGTGAAGCCCATCGCCCTGGCGAAGCTCTTGTCCGAGAAGGTGGCGGCGAAATTGTCAAGGCCGATGAAATTGTAGCTCTTGCTGATGCCGTTCCAGTCCATCAGGCTGAAGTAGAAGCCCATCAGGATGGGCAGGATATAAAAGACTGAATACAGCAGCGCACCCGGCAGTATCAGCAGCGTGAAGGTCCGCCTGCGCTCGCGCAGCAGCGGATTGACGTGCAGCCTTTTTTGCATGAAAACCTCCATGATTTCCCAAAAAGAGGGGCTGCCGCAGGCACGCGGCAGCCCTTGGACGGTTTACTTCGCGTAGTATTCGCCGATGACCTCAAGCGCGGCCTCGACAAACGGCTCGGCGTCCTTGTCCATGATGAGCGCCTGGGCATAGTCGCGCAGCGCATTGCGGAAGCCGCTGGGCCACACGGCGTTCAGGCTGACGAACACGCGGCCCTCGTTCATGGCGGCGGTGATCTTTTCAAACTCCTTCACGCCGTAGACGACGCCCTTGATGACGTTCGGGGAGCCCTCGCCGTCGCAGTAGACCTGCGCGGCCTCGACGGTGGACATGTACTCCATGAAGGTCAGGCAGGCCTCGGGGTACTTCGTGTTGACGGAGACGCAGAAGCTGGTGTCGATGCTGATGGGCACCTTAGCCACATCGCCGGTGGGATTGGGCAGCGGGATGAAGGCGACCTGAAGCTCCGGATCATAGGCCTGGAGCGTAGCCAGCGCCCAGGTGCCCTGAATCATCAGCGCGCCCTGACCGGCGACGAAGTTCTGATAGGCGGCCTCGTTGTCAACGCCCAGGCTGTCCTCGGCGCTGTAGTTCGCGATGTCGATGAACGCCTGCGGGAACACGCTGAGCACCACGGAGTCGGCCGGGTCAAGCTCGCCGGCGTAGATGGCGGCAAACTCGTCGTTGCAGTCCGGATTGATGATGCCCATCAGGCGCTCCATGCGCTGGCCGACGGTGCCCATGTCCTTGTCGCCCATGATGAACGGGGTGTAGCCGTTCGCCTTGAGGGTTTCGCAGCTGGCGAGCAGGTCTTCCCACGTCTCCGGCAGCGCAAGGCCGAGCTTCTCGAAGATGTCGGTGCGCACATACAGGCCGTAGCAGCTCAGAGAGTAGGGCATACGCCACGTCTCGCCGTCGAGCTGGGAGAGGGAGAGCGTCTCGGCCTCGACGTTCTCAAGGAAGGCCTGGCCGTCGAGATTCATGATCATGCCGTCCTTGTAGAGCAGCTCCCAGCTGGAGGAGGTGCTGCAGGAGAACAGGTCCGGCAGGTCGTTTGTCTGCGCGCGGGTCGTCAGCACGGTATTGAAGTCCAGCGTGGTGGTCTGGGTGACGTGGATGTCCGGATGCGAGGCGTTGAAGGCGTCGATGATCGCCTGCATCGCGTCGATGGCGGAGGCCTCCGGCTTGTGGTTGAGGTACTCCAGCTCGATGACGCCGTCAGCGAGCGCGCCGGCGCCAAGCGTCAGCAGCAGGGAGAGCGCGCAGAGGATGCAAAGCAGCTTTTTCATGGGTTCAACCTCCTGTCTGTTTTGTGCGGGCAAAATCGTCCGTTGCCCGATGCTGCCTTGATTATACGGCGGGCGCGGGAAAAAGCAAATGGCCGGATTTCGGATTGAGCCTATCATTTTTTCAGCTTTTTTTATCGAAAAATACGGTTTCCTTTGAATGACTTGAAAATTGTGCGCCAAATCGCTATACTTTTTTTGTGCATGGATGCCGATGGATGCGCCGTGCGGAATCGGGGGAGGATCCGGATGAAAAAAAGGCTGCTGGCTCTTTTGCGCAGAAGCTCCATTGCAAGGCGGCTGATGGGCGTCATCGCGCTGACACTGCTGCTGCTGCTGCTCTGGTGCGTCACGGTCATCATGACCACCATCCGCTCGGACAGGCTGCTGCTGCGCACGGCCAACACGCAGATCGCCTACGAGCTGGTGGGCAGCGTGGACGCGGCGATCTCCTCGCTGGAGACCATCACCAAATTCCCTATCACGCTGGAGGCGAACGGGCAGAGCCATGTGTTCCAGTATCTGCGCAAGCGGTCGCTGGTGGATGAGCGCGATTTTATCCTGAACAGCGGCGTCCGCACGGAGATTCAGGGGCAGATGGGCGGGTACACGAGGCTGTCCATGCTGTGTATCGGGGATCTGGAGGGGCGCATCGTCTACTGCGACCCGTCCCGCGGAAGCACGCTCTGGTATACGCAGAGCGTGGATATGGACGGAGATATGATGCGCGCCGTCCTCGATGCGCGGGGCAGGCTTGCGCTCTTCTCCATGGAGGAATGCCCGCTGTCGGGCTACGCGGTCTGCCAGACGGGCGTATGGGGCGCGAGAGCCATCCTCAACAACGGTCCGTTCCGCCCGGTGGGCGTTTTGATGTGCCTGATGAACCTGAGCGACTGCCTTTCCTGCTTTCAGCTCAACCGCACCTTTGACACCCAGCGCATGGCGGTCTACGGCCCGGAGGGGAATCTGCTGCTCAGCGAGGGCGGGCTTCATGTGGCGCTCAGCCCGGAGGAGACGGATACCGTGTATGAGATCTTTGCCCGCACGGACGGCGTGCTCTCCTGCCTGACCTATTATCGCGCGGCGTCGGGGACGATGGCGGTCATTTCCACGCCGGTCTGGGAGCTGGCGCGGCACTATTTGAAGGTGAGCTGGCATCTTCCCGTGCTGATGCTGGCCCTCGCGGCGGTCATGCTGTGCTCGGCCTATCTGCTGGTCAAGTCGATCCTCGACCCGATGGACAGGCTGAAAAACGCCTGCAACAGCCTGAGCAGCCTGAGCGGCAGGCTGCATGTGCCTGACGACGGCGAGGACGAGATGCATGAAGTGATCGAATCGTTCAACGCGATGTCCGTGCGCATCGCGCGGCTGGGCGAGGAATCGCACGAGAAGGACAGGCAGCGCGCGCAGGTTGAGATGCAGATGCTTCGCTCACAGGTCAATCCGCACTTCCTCTACAATACGCTTGAGACGATGCGCGCGCACGCGCTGGACGCGCACAACAGCGAGCTGGCGGAGATGGCGGGCCTGCTGGGCAAGACGCTGCGCTATGGCCTCTCGGAAAACGAGACGGTGAGCGTCCGCCGGGAGATGCGCAACCTGATGGACTACATCGCGCTGCAGTCGCTGCATTACCAGTCCCGCATCACGGCGCATGTGAGCGTGGAGCCGGAGATCCTCGACTGCATCATTCTCAAGCTGCTTTTGCAGCCGCTGGTGGAAAACGCGATTCTGCATGGCGTCGGCCCATGCGAGCGCGGCGGCAGCGTGGAGCTGATGGGCTACCGGGACGCAGAGACGCTTGTTTTTACCGTGTCCGACGACGGCGCGGGCATGGACGCGCAGAAGCTGGCGCTGCTGATGGGCTATATCCGCGGGGAAAACAATGCCTTCTCGAGCATCGGCCTGCGCAATGCGCATCGGAGGATCGGGCTGTATTACGGCGAGGGCTATGGGCTGAACATCGCCTCGCAGGAGGGCGCGGGCACGGTCGTGACGGTGCGCGTACCCGCTGTACGTCAGGAAGAAGGAGGGGCTGCGCATGAGAATCCTGCTGGTGGACGATGAACCCGGCGTGCGCAGCTCCCTGCGCGCCATGCTCTGCGGGAATGGGGACGGCGATCTGGAGGTAGACGAGGCCGGAGGCGGTCAGGCTGCGCTCGACCTGCTGGCGGAGCGCCCCGCTGATCTGGTTATCACGGATATGAAAATGCCCGGGCTGAGCGGCATCGAGCTCATTGAGCGGCTGAGACAGTATGCCTATGGCGGGGAGGTCGCGGTCATCAGCGGCTTTGACGACTATCGGCTCGTCCGCACGGCGATGAAGCTGGGCGCAAGCGATTATCTGCTCAAGCCCATCGACCGCGATGAGCTGACGGAGCTGGTGCGGGGCGTGCGCAGGCGGCGTGCGGGCCGGGAGGTGCGCGCGCTCACGCAGGCGCCCGGGGACAGGCTGCGCGTGCAGATGCAGCGCTCGCTGCGCGGGGAGCGGGCGGAGGATATTGCAGGCGCGTTTCTGCTTCAGGTGAGCACGGATATGGCTGCGCCTGCGCCGGGGGAGGCGGAGCTCATCCTCAGCGAATACCGGGGCGGCAGGCAGGTGCGCGTCTGGCGCTGCGGGAGCGAGGCGGCGCGCGCGCAGGCGCTGTGCGCTGACCGGGAGCTGATTGCCTTTGATTCTGCCGGGGTGCTGGGCAGCCTGCTGGAGCGGGCCTGCCGGGCGGCGGACGACCGTTTTTTCGATCTCCCGGCCCGCAGCGGCGACGCGCAGGAGGCGCTTGCTCTGGCGGCGAGGGCGTTCGCCTGCTACGAGGAGGAGACGGCGTGCGCTCAGATTGATGCGCTGTTTGGCGCGCTGTGCGCGGAGCGCGGCTCAGTGGAGGCCGCCCGGCAGACGCCCGCGGCGCTGCTGCATCGGGTGCAGCAGGAGAACAGCGCCTGCATCCGCGTGACGGCGCGGCATGAGCTGACGCGGGATGATCTTGTCCGCACGACGTCCGGCGCGCCGAGGCTGAGCGCGGTGCTCGGCGAGACGAAGCGCCTGATGCTGCTGTACATGCGCGAGGTGCGCGCGGAGATGGTCTCTCAGGACGAGCAGCACCTGCAAAAGGCGATCGCCTACATCAACGAGCACTATGCCAGCGATCTCTCGCTGACGCAGGTGGCGCAGGTGCTCCATCTCCATCCCAACTATTTCAGCACGATCTTTACGCGGGCGCTCGGCGTGAGCTACAGCCGGTATCTGCGCCGCGTGCGCATCGACGCCGCCTGCCGCCTGATGCAGACGAGCGGCATGAAGCTCTATGAAATCGCCGAGGCTGTGGGCTATCACGATCATCTGCAATTCAACCGTGCCTTCCGCCACGAAAAGGGCGTGCCGCCGAGCAAGTATTCGCCGGACAGATAATACTATTTTGCGGCTAAAATCTAGCTTTGCAGAATCAGCCCCGTTTCAATCGTAGGATGCTTCGCATCCTGCTCTGAAACTGCTTTTTCTTTTGAACAATAAGGGAACATTGGGCTGCCGACCCGGGAAACCCGC
>JALFHA010000051.1 GCA_022776785.1 Clostridiales bacterium
AGGCCGCAGTGGCCCGGAAATCAGGCCACGGTGGTTCAAAAACCAGACCACTTCGGTGTAGAAAATACGCATCCATGCGTCATCCATACGCAGGGGATGCGTACCTGCTACACACTAACAAGAACGGAAAAAGAACAACACATAGAATTGTAGATGGGTCAAAGATACGCATGCAACAACGAAGGAGAAGCGAATGGGATATACGATGAGAGATGTGTACGGCGTGATGCTGAAGGATTATCCGGATGTGATGAACATTGAGGAGATGAGCCGGGCGCTGGGTGTGAGCACCAAGACGGGCTACAAGCTGCTGCGCACCGGCAAGATCACCGCGATGAAGGTTGGGCGCACCTATCGCATCCCGAAGGTGCATCTGCTGACCTATCTGCGGGTGCTGGATGCAGACCGGGCATCCTGAACGACATTGGTTTGTGCATAACAAAAGCCGGGGCATCCGTCCGGCTTGGGCGGATACTCCGGCGGGAGAAGGAGGAACGGTCATGGTTGCAGGACATCTTCAGGAGAAAAAGGGTTACTACTACGCGGTGCTGAGCTACAGGAATGCCGACGGGCGGCGCAAAACCAAGTGGATTTCCACCGGACTGCCGGTCAAGGGCAACAAGAAGCGCGCCGAGGCGTTCCTGATGGAGCAGCGGCAGCACTTCGTGATTCCGGCGGCGGATGCGCCTGCCGATCCGTCCGGGGATGAGCTGTTCGCGGATTACTTGCAGCGCTGGCTGCAAATCGCCCGAGCCACCATCGCAGTGACCACCTACGGCTCGTACAGCGGGCTGCTGCGCAACCCCATTGACCCGTGGTTCCGCAAAAAGCGCATCACGCTCAAAGGGCTGACCGCCGTCGATATTCAGACGTTCTACGTCGAGCAGGGGAAGCGCGTGAAGCCCAACACGGTGATCCATTACCACGCGCTCATCCACCGGGCGCTCAGGTATGCCGTCAAGACCGACCTGATTCCGGTGAATCCCGCGGACAAGGTGGACAGGCCGCGCAAAAGCGGCTATCAGGCGAGCTTCTACACCGAAAGCGAGTTTGCCGCGCTGTTTGCCGCCGTGAGCGGAACACTCATCGAGGTGCCGGTGAAGCTGGCGGCCTTCTACGGCCTGCGCCGCAGCGAGGTGATGGGCCTGCGCTGGGACGCCATCGACTTCGAGCAGAACACCCTCTCCATCCGGCACACGGTGACCGGCTGCACGGTGGACGGGCAGTATCAGATCATCGCAGCAGACACAACGAAAACCCGTTCCAGCCGCCGGACGCTGCCGCTGGTGCCGCCCGTGCGCGACATGCTCCTGCGCCTGAAGGCTCGGCAGGAGCAGGACAGGCGGCTGTGCGGAAAGTCATACTCCCGGCAGGACGAGGGCTATATCTGTCTCAATGAGATGGGCGAGCGCATCCGCCCGGCGTATCTGTCAAACTGCTTCAGCCGCACGCTGGCGCAGAACGGTCTGCGGCACATCCGCTTCCACGATCTGCGCCACAGCAGCGCGACGCTCCTGCTGGCGCATGGCATCCCGCTCAAGCAGATTCAGGAGTGGCTGGGGCACAGTGATTTCGCTACGACCGCGAACATCTATGCGCACCTCGACGTGAAGAGCAAGGAGCGGTCGGCAGCGGTGATGGAGGAGGCGCTGAGGCTGGATGGCGGAAGCGGAGCAGGAAAAATCGCCCGGATTCTCGAAGCGTGAAAAACATACCATATATAGTATTGCTGGATGTATGTTCGTCACTATATATGGTATACAAAAACGTGATTCTGCCCTGAGAGCGCTTGGAATTCCGCAGGATGGCCGATTGGTTGTCCATGCGGGAGACAGGCGCTCTCAGGGCAAGTCGTGTTTCGGCTAATTTACGATGCAATCGTATTTTGGCCGAAGCCCGTTTCTTAATCATCCCGCCCACATTTCCCCTTGCGCACCCCCTCCAAACGTGCTATCCTTTTGGCAGGCCAACGGCGGGTGCGTTTCCTGCGGAGCGGGAAGGAGGAAGCATGGTCGCAGGACACCTGCAGGAGAAGAACGGCTATTTTTACGCCGTTCTCAGTTACAAGGATTCAAGCAACAAGCGCAAAACCAAGTGGATTCCCACGGGGTATCCCGTGAGGGGCAACAAAAAGAAGGCCGAAGCGTTCCTGACGGAGCAGCGCAAGGCCTTCGAGATTCCGGAGGAGGACGTATCCTCCGCAGCGCCGGACGAGCTGTTTGCGGACTATCTCGAACGGTGGCTGCAGATCGCCAAGGGCACCATCGCCATCACGACGTACAGCTCCTACGAGGGGATGCTGCGATATCCGCTTCTCCCGTGGTTCCGGGAGAAGGGCGTGACGCTGAAGGGGCTGACGGCCCGGCACATTCAGGACTTCTACTCCGCGCAGATGAAGCGGGTGAAGCCGAACACGGTGATCCACTATCACGCCGTCATCCACCGGGCGCTTAAATACGCGGTCAAGACCGACCTGATCGACGTGAACCCCGCGGACAAGGTGGACAGACCCCGGAAGAACGGCTTCCAGCCGGGCTTCTACGACAAGGACGAGATGAACCGCCTGTTCGACTGCGTGAGCGGGCTGCTGATCGAAGCGCCGGTGAAGCTGGCGGCCTTCTACGGCCTGCGCCGCAGCGAGGTGCTCGGGCTCAAGTGGGACGCCATTGACTTTGACAGCGGGACGATCACCATTCAGCACACGGTGACCGGCTGCAACGTGGACGGGCGCTACACCATCGTCGCGCGGGACACGACCAAGACCAAGTCCAGCCGGCGCACGCTGCCGCTGACGCCGCCCATCCGGGAGCTGCTGCTCCGGCTGAGGGCGGAGCAGGCGGAGAACCGGCGGCTGTGCGGAGATTCCTACATCCGCGGCTACGAGGGCTACATCTGCATCAATGAGGTGGGCGCGCGCATCCGCCCGGAGTACCTGTCCAGCCACTTTGAACAGGTATTGGAGAGGAACGGTCTGCGCCGCATCCGCTTCCACGATCTGCGGCACAGCAGCGCCAGTCTCCTGCTGGCGAACCACGTGCCGCTCAAGCAGATTCAGGAGTGGCTGGGGCACAGCGATTTCAGCACGACGGCAAACATCTACGCGCATCTGGATGCGCAAAGCAAAAGCAGCACGGCGGATGCCATGCTGCGCGGACTGGGCTTCGCATCCCCGGAGGATTCGAGCCCGTAAAGGAAAAGGCCAAGCAACACATGTCACTTGGCCGAATGTTGGCGGAGTGGGTGGGATTCGAACCCACGGACCCGGAAGGGCCAACAGATTTCGAGTCTGCCCCGTTATGACCGCTTCGATACCACTCCGTATATATCCTCTGCCGCACTCTCCGGGAAATCGGAGAGAACAACAGGAGAGAACAGGTTATTCAATTCGAGCCTTTGCTGCCCGCAAAGCCTTGCGGCGTCAGGATTTTCCCGCAGCCGTGTTCCGCGAGGGATTCACGATTTCGAGTGCTGCACCTTCGACCTCTCGGACAACTCTCCATAAAGATTCCCCTCGGCGTCTCCTCGGATTTCCGCTGGAAATCGGAGAGAAAAGCCGGAGAGATATGAGGGACGGGCAAGCGCCCCGCTTTGTCAACAAGTGAGATAATACCTGAGTTTTTCAGAGGCGGCGTTCCGCGAAACCGACTGGATTTCGAGTGCTGCACCTTCGACCACTCGGACAACTCTCCAAAATAAACAGATTAACCATCGATTATTATAAAGCACAGCAGGGAGATTGTCAAGAAGAAAATCGCACGGCGGATGCGCAGCGGGAGAGATAGCCGGGATACTGTTTTGCGCGCTGACCAATCAAGCATCAAGGCCGGGCGTCCGCATGAACCATCCGAACGCCCGGCCAAGCATATTCAGCTGTCGGGGATTACATCTGCGCAGCAAGATCGACAATCTCCATCGAGCGGCGGATGAACTCGGTCATCTGCTCGGCCTCGAGCGGCTGGCGGCTGAGCTCAGCGAGGTCGTAGAGCTGGCGGGCGAGCAGCAGGCTGCGCTCGTCCTTCTCGCGCTCGGCCAGCTTCTGGATGGTCGCGCTGCGGCTGTTGAGTACCACGCTGTATTTGGCTGGCATGGTGTACTCGCTGCGGCCGTAGATGCGGCCCATGTCGTTGAAGCGGCGGGTTTGCTCATCCTCGATGAACATCACCGGCACCTTCTCGTTGGACAGCGGCTTGAGCTCCACGGTCAGGTCGCCCTTGCCGACGGCCTCGCGCATGAGCGCGGTGAGCTTGTCCGCGTCGAGCGCCGGGGCCTCCTCTGTGCTGGTGAGGCTCTCGAGCTCCGCGTCCACGCGGCAGTACTTGAACTTGCTCTCCGGGTCGGCGCTGTACTCCATGTAGGAGACGAAGTTGACGTCGATGGGCTGGTCGAGCACGGTCACGTCGATGCCGCGCTCGGTGAACATGCGGATGGCCGCATCCTGACGCGCCGCGTCGGAGGTGTAGACCATCTTGTCCGGTAGCCTCTCGCCGTTGCGCTCCTTGTACTCCGCGAGGGTGAGGAACTTGCCCTCCGTGGTCTTGAAGAGCAGGCAATCCTTCATGCGCTCGGCAAACTTGTCGTCGCGCATCACGCCGTACTTGATGAACGGATGGATGTCCGGCCAGAAGCCCTCATAGGTCTCGCGCTCGGTCTTGAACATGCCGGTCAGCTTGTCGGCGACCTTCTTGGTGATGTGCGTGGAGATGCGGCGCACATAGCCGTCATTCTGCAGGAAGGAGCGGGAGACGTTGAGCGGGAAGTCCGCGCAGTCGATGACACCCTTGAGCAGCATCAGGAACTCCGGAATGACCTCCTTGATGTTGTCGGCGACGAACACCTGACCGGAGTAGAGCTTGATCTGCCCCTCGATGCCGCCGAACTGCTCCTTGAGCTTCGGGAAGTAGAGGATGCCCTTGAGCTTGAAGGGGTAATCGACGTTCAGATGGATCCAGAACAGCGGATCCTCATACTCGTGGAAGACCTTGCGGTAGAACTCCTTGTACTCCTCGTCGGTGCAGTCCTGCGGAGCCTTGGTGTAGAGGGGCTTCGTGTCGTTGATGGGCTTCTCCTCGGGCTTGGGCGCTTCCTCGGCCTCGTCCGTTTCGCCCTTCTCGGTCAGCTCCTTTTTGCGCTCCTCCTCGGCCTTGCGCTCGCGCTCGAGCTCCTCCGGGGTCTTGATCTCCTTGAGGTAGATCGGCACCGCCATGAAGGAGCAGTAGCGGTCGAGCACCTCGCGCACGCGCCAGACGTTGAGGAATTCCTCCTCCGCGTCCATGATGTGCAGGGTGATGGTCGTGCCGCGCTCGGTGCGGTCGCTGTCGCTCATGGAGAAGGCCATGCCGTCCTCGCTCTCCCAGTGGACGGCCTTCGCGCCCTCGCGGAAGGAGAGCGTGTCGATGCTCACCTTGTCGGAGACCATGAACACGGAGTAGAAGCCCAGGCCGAAGTGGCCGATGATGCCGTTTTCCTCGCCGTCCTTGCCCTCGGTCTTGGCGTATTCCTCCAGGAAGGACTTCGCGCCGGAGAAGGCGACCTGATTGATGTTGGTCTTGACCTCCTCCTCGGTCATGCCCACGCCGTCGTCGATGAAGCGCAGCTCCTTCGCCGCCTTATCGACCTCCACGCGGATGGAGCAGCCCTCCGCCAGTTTGTAATCGACCATGCGCAGCTTGGTGATGGCGTCACAGCCATTGGAGACGACCTCGCGGATGAAGATGTCCTTGTCCGAATACAGCCACTTTTTGATGACAGGCATGATATTCTGCGCGTCAATCGAAACATTTCCCTGAATGGGTTCCATGAATAACAACCTCCCTTGTATGCGATGCGCCGCATGGGCGCAAGAAGCGCAATTCCTTTTACAAAGCGTATTGTAGCGCCGAACAGGGGCGGTGTCAAGAGAAAATTAGCACTCATTTGGCATGAGTGCTAACAAAATTGCTTTCCGGTCAGTCGCGAGCGCGCTCAGCCGCGCCCGAGGATGATGACCGCGATGAACCCGATGACGAGCAGCGCGATGACGATATCCAGCACCCAGACGGGGAGGTTGATCTTGTCGTAAATCTGCTCCTTGAGGTTCTTCTGCTTTTTGGTTTCCTCGACAATGCGATCAACCATTTCCTCGTCGATCTCTTTTTTGCCGGGCTTCTTTTCAATGATGGCCATTGTGATGTCTCCTGAAAAAGCGGCCGATGGCCGTAGATTGCAGATAAACCGGGGGAGCGTTTCGATTGGGCGAAGCCCTCCGAAACGCGCGGTCAGCGAATAACGAGGAGAAAGGGCGTTAGGGCTGCCGCCCTAAAACCTGCTTGGGGATTTCATCCCCAAACCTCTTCTTCGCTTCGCGCTTATCCATGCTGATCTGTAATGAAATGAAAATCCCGCCGTGCCAGAGCTGGACGCGGCGGGCAAGGGGGATGGCTTACTTCTTCGCCAGATACTTGCGCAGGTCGAGCGCGACCGCGATGATGATAACCAGGCCCTGCGCCACATAGGTGTAGGAGGACTCGACGCCCAAGAACTGCAGGACGATCTTGAGAACCTCGAACACGAGCACGCCGATGAGGATGCCCGGGATGGTGCCGACACCGCCGTTGACGGAGACACCGCCGATGGTGCAGCCCGCGATGGCTTCAAGCTCCCAGCCCTGCGCGGTGTTGACCGAGCAGCCGCCGGACTTGGCACACACGAGGAAGCCCGTCAGGCCGTAGAGCAGGCCGGCCAGCATGTAGATCTTGATCTTGCTCTTGGTGACGTTGATGCCCGCGACCTCAGCGGCGTTCTCGTTGCCGCCGATGGCGTACATGTACTTGCCGTAACGGGTCTTGTTGTAGAGGAACCACATCAGCAGGCCGATGACGATGGCGATGATCGTCAGGTTGGACAGCATACGGGTGCCGACATAGCCGGTGGCCAGGCCGGTGTAATCGTTGCGCAGGCCGCCGATCGGGATCGCGCCGGTGTAGATCAGGCAGGCGCCGTAGACGAGCGTCTGCATACCGAGGGTGGCGATGAACGGCGGAACCTTGAGGACGGAGATGACCGTACCGTTGACCGCGCCAATCGCGCCGCACAGGGCCATGACGATGAGCAGCACGACCACGAGCGGCAGCTCGGGCATGTTCGGATAGAAGCGGCTGGAGTAGTCAGCCTTCTGCATCAGGATGCCGGAGAGGCAGGCGGCCAGGCCGGCGACACGGCCGGCGGACAGGTCGGTGCCCTTGGTAATGAGGCAGCCGGAGACGCCGCAGGCGATGATGAAGCGCACGGCGGTGTTGGAGAGCAGGTTGCGGATGTTGTTGACAGAGAGGAAGTTCTTGTTCTGCGTGCTGGTGAAGATGGCGGCCAGCACAATCATCACGATAATGGCGTTGTCGGAAAGCCATTTGGTGACGGCCTTCGCGTTCACTTTCTTGCCCATAATGGTTTTATCTCCTTCTTAGCGCAATAGTTTCGCCTCGTCGTCAGTCGGCTGCGGCGGAGGGCTGCTTTTCAAACTGGGTGGCCAGCGTCATGATGTTCTCCTGATTGGCCTCCTTGCCGTCGATGAAGCCGGTGATGCGGCCGTCGCACATGACCATCACGCGGTCACTCATGCCGATGATCTCGCTCATCTCCGAGGAGATCATGATGATGCTCTTGCCGGCGCGGGCCAGCTCCTCAATGATGCAGTAGATTTCGTACTTCGCGCCGACGTCGATGCCTCGGGTCGGCTCGTCGAGGATGAGCACATCCGGGTTGTTGGCCAGCCAGCGGCCGATGAGCACCTTCTGCATGTTGCCGCCGGAGAGCGACTGAATCTGCGTCTTGGAGGACGGGCACTTGATGCTCATCTTCTTGACGTTGTCCTGCACGAGCTGCTCGATCTTCTTGTCGTTGATGACGATGCCCATGTCCAGATACTGATCCAGACTGGCGATGGAGATATTGTCCGCGATGGAGAGCACGCCCATGATGCCGGTGGCGCGGCGATCCTCCGTCAGCAGCGCGATGCCCTGCTTGATGGCGTCGCGCGGGCGGGTGATCTTGAGCTCCTGACCGCGGTACTTGATGGTGCCCTTCGTGTGTGCGCGGATGCCGAAGATGCCCTCCATGAGCTCCGTGCGCTGCGCGCCGACAAGGCCCGCCACGCCGAGGATCTCGCCCTTGCGGACGTTGAAGGTGCAGCCCCGGAAGGAGCGCGGGTTGATGGAGGTGAAGTCGTTCACCTCAAAGACGACCTCGCCGGGCACGTTGTGGCGCTCAGGGAAGAGGTTGGTGAGCTCGCGGCCGACCATCTGGGTGATGATCTTGTCGGTCGTCAGGCCCTTGGACTCCCAGGTGCCGATGTAGTGGCCGTCGCGCATGATGGTGACCTCATCGGAGATGCGCAGGATCTCGTCCATCTTGTGGCTGATGTAGACGATGGACACGCCCTCGGCCTTGAGGTCCTCGATGATGCGGAAGAGCGCCTCGACCTCGTTGGAGGTCAGCGAGGAGGTCGGCTCGTCGAGGATGAGCACCTTGCAGTCCGCGGAGACGGCCTTGGCGATTTCCACCGACTGCATCTGGGAGATGGACAGGTCGCCCAGCCGCTGCTTGGGATCGAAGTTCATGCGAACCTTCTTGAGCAGCTTTTCGGTGTCCTTGTACATCTTGGCGTGATCGACCACGGGAATGAAGCCGAGCAGCTTCTTCATTGGGTAGCGACCCATGTAGATGTTCTCCGCAACGGAGCGCTCGGGCACGGGCTGCAGCTCCTGGTGCACCATGGCGATGCCCATGGTCAGCGCCTGAAGCGGGTCGTTGATGGTGACCTTCTGGCCCTCGTAGTAGATTTCTCCCTCGTCCATCTTGTAAATGCCGAACATGCACTTCATCAAGGTGGACTTGCCCGCGCCGTTCTCGCCCATCAGGGCGTGCACGGTGCCGGGCCGGAGCTTGAGCTGAGCGTGGTCGAGCGCCTTGACGCCCGGGAACTGCTTGACTACGCCCCGCATTTCAAGCCGATATTCCGACATGAAAGGCTTCCCCCTTATCGCTTATTGCTTGATAAAACCGGCATGATGCCGGTTGCATCACCGACCAAGTGACGTAAGTCCCATTGCTTTGTGGTCGAGTCCGAAGCTTTGCAGAAGGACTTACAGAGTAAAACCGGCATGATGCCGGTTGCATCACCGACCAAGTGACGTAAGTCCCATTGCTTTGTGGTCGAGTCCGAAGCTTTGCAGAAGGACTTACAGAGTAATCGGCATGATGCCGGTTGCATCACCGACCAAGTGACGTAATACTATTTTGCGGCTAAAATCTAGCTTTGCAGAATCAGCCCCCGTTTCAATCGTAGGATGCTTCGCATCCTGCTCTGAAACTGCTTTTTCTTTTGAACAATAAGGGAACATTGGGCTGCTGCCCAAACCTGCTTGAGGGATTTCATCCCTCAAACTCCCTTCTTCGCTTCGCGCTTACATTCGAGCTTTTAAGTGCAAGACAGTATAAGTCCCATTGCTTTGTGGTTGATAAAAAGGGATGCGTGCGCACCAGCGCACGCACCCCAATTTCCGCGAAACCTGTGTGGATTACTTGGTGACCTTCACGTAGTCAACCCAGTAGTACTTCTCGAGCGTCTCGCCCTTGGCAGCCTTCAGGGCAGCGTCAGCGGCGGTGTGGCTCTGGCCGACATGGTCGTTCAGGACGGTACCGGTCATGGTGCCGTCGTTGACCATCTGCTGGCACTCGTCAAGGGCGTCAACGCCGACGAGGTAGATGTCCTGACCGACGGTGCGGCCGGCATCCACGATCGCCTGATAGGCGCCCAGCGCCATGGCGTCGTTGTTGCAGAAGATGACGTCGATGTCATTGCCGAACTGGGACAGAGCGGTCGCGGCCAGCTCCTGGCCCTTCGTCTGATCCCAGTCGCCGCGCTGCTCGAAGAGCTTGTTGACCTTCAGGCCAGCATCCTCAAGGGCCTTGATGGAGAACTGCGTGCGATACTGCGCGTCGACGTTCTCCGGGTCGCCCATGATCATGACGTAATCGACAACGCCGTTGCCGTTCCAGTCGCCCTTGTTCTCGGTCTCAGCGATGATCTGGCCCTGGAAGGTGCCGGACTGACGGGCGTCAGCGCCGACGTAGCAGAAGTTGCCGTTCAGCGCCATATCCTCAGCGGACGGCTCACGGTTGATGAACACGACCGGGATGCCCGCGGCGTCAGCCTTCTGGATGACGGAGGCGGCGGAGGAGCTCTGCACGAGGTTGAGGATCATGACGTCCACATTGTCAGCGATGAAGCCGTCGATCTGGTTGGTCTGCTCAGCCTGGTCGTTCTTGCCGTCGACGATGGTGATGTTCTCGGACGGGATGCCGCAGTCCTCGGTGAGGTAGCGGACGAGTTCTTCACGGTAGAGGGTCATGAAGTTGTCGGCAAACTGATAAATCGTGATGCCGATCTTCGGGGCAGCCGCTTCCGCGCACGCGACGCCGCACAGCGCCACGATCACGAGAGCCATCACCAGAGCGATGATCTTTTTCATGGGAAAACACCTCTTTTTTTTATTTCAACGGGATTCCTCCCATTGAGTGGCAGGAAAGAGTGGGCGGACAAGTGCCGAATTCACCATGCAGGCCTGCAAATTTTCGTTCAACCTGCAGGGGTTGGCCTTATTATAAACAAGAAATGAACAGATGTCAACGCCCTTTTTTGATTGTTTTGGATAAGATAAAACCAGACGGCGGACGCAAATTCCGTGTGCAATAACGGCTTGCCGCGCAATAGCTGGTTTTTGCCGGGGACGCGGGCCTGCGGGGCAAAATGTGAACTTTCGCTTGCAAAGCGGGCGCGCATCGTTCATAATAAAATGGATACGATGAATCGCCCTCCCCCGACATGGGGAGAAGGATAGAGAAGGGAGAAACGCCCCATGCTGCTTTCTGAAATCAGGCGGGACGACCGCTTTGAGGGATACCTGATCGTGCGCGCGGCCGAGCAGCGCGCCGCCGCCTCCGGCAAGAACTATCTGGACATGACGCTGGCCGACCGCTCCGGCTCCATCAACGCCAAGATGTGGGACGGCACGGTGCAGCCGCCGGTGCCGGGCAGCATCGTCAAGGTGCGGGCCACGGGCAACGAATTCAACGGCAGGATGCAGCTTCGCGTGGAGCGCATCCGCGCGGCGGAGCGCAGCGACGCGGTGGACATGTCCACGCTCATCCCGTGCGCGCCGCGCGACGCTCAGGAAATGCTGGGTGAGGTCGTGCGCGCGGCGGATCACATCGCCGACCCCGACCTGCGCCTGATCACCTGCGAGCTGCTCAACCGCGCGGGCAAGGAGCTTCTGACCTTCCCGGCGGCCAAGCAGATGCACCACGCCGAGCGCAGCGGACTTCTGCACCACACCACAACCATGCTGCGCGCCGCCGAGGCCATCCGCGGCGTGTATCCGCAGCTCAACGCGAGCCTGCTGACGGCTGGGGTCATCGTGCACGACCTGGCCAAGATCGACGAGATGGATGCGGACACGCTCGGGCTGGTTGCCGATTACAGCGTGGATGGCAAGCTGCTCGGGCACATCGTCCGCGGCGTGGTGAACATCGAGCTGGCCGCGCAGAAGACCGGCGCCAGCCGCGCCAAGGCGCTGCTGCTCCAGCACATGGTGCTCTCCCACCACGGCGTGCCGGAGTACGGCAGCCCCGTCGCGCCCAAATTCCCGGAGGCCGAGGTGCTCAACATGATCGATACCCTCGACGCGCGCCTGTACGAGATGGACGAGGCGCTCGGGCGCGCCATGCCCGGGGGCTTCTCCGAGAAGGTCTGGGGGCTTGACAACCGCCAGCTCTACCGCATCCCCGACGAGGACCTGACGAAGAAGTGAGACGCAGCGGCGCATGAAGCCCGCCAAGCCGTTTTTTCAGGCGAAAAAGAGAGTAAATTCCAGATAAAATCACATTTTATCGTTGACAGGCGACGGCTGAAATGGTATGATAACCGTGTTTGCTGTGCAGACTGCCGCGGGGGCAGTGTGCGCGGAGGACAATGAAAGGAAGATTGCTGTCTATGAATGAAGCTCTTGCCGACGTTGACCGAAGAATCGTCGGGACGAAGCAACTGCTCCGGGCTCTTGACGAGGGCAGGATCGCGCAGGCCTTTGTGGCCGCCGACGCCGACCTGCTGCTGACCAAGCGCGTCGTTGACCGCTGCTACAACATGAACGTCCCCTGCACGCAGGTGGAAAGCATGGAGAAGCTCGGCCGCGCCTGCGGTATCGACGTCAAGGCCGCCGCGGCTGGCCTGCTCAAGTAAGCGGCCTGCTCAGGGCGAAAACCGGCCTCCCCCTCCGGCGGGCCGGCTCTTTTGGCGCAAAGGCGCCGTTTTGTGCGATATGGCCCCGCACAGCGCGGGTTCATATAGAGAAGATCAGCAAGCAAGTGTTCCAAATTGATTGAAAGAAGAAACTAGGAGGTGCTTCCATGCCTACGATCAACCAGTTGATCCGCAACGGAAGAAAAGCGATCGCCGCGAAGCCGACCGCTCCTATCCTGCAGAAATGCCCGCAGAAGCGCGGCGTGTGCCTGTCCGTCAAGACGACCACGCCGAAGAAGCCGAACTCCGCTCTGCGTAAAATCGCCCGTGTTCGCCTGACCAACGGCGTCGAGGGTACCTGCTACATCCCCGGCATCGGCCACAACCTGCAGGAGCACTCCGTGGTGCTCATCCGCGGCGGCCGTGTCCGTGACCTGCCTGGCGTCCGCTACCACATCATCCGCGGCGCGCTGGACGCCGCCGGCGTGGCCAAGCGTATGCAGGCCCGCTCCAAGTACGGCGCGAAGCGCCCGAAGAAGTAATTCCGGCAGGCGCCTGACAGGGCGGGGAGCCTTCCCCGTCTTATTAGGTGGCGATTTTACGGAATGAAGTGGCGCCCTCCCAGTATCGGAGGTGTCGTCGGCCCGAGGCGGGTGGCCGGCCGCGAAGCAGCACCGGGCGCGTGTGTTGGAACAGCGCGCGCAGCGGGCTGCGGGCAGGGCCGTGTGCTAGATCCGCGACGGGGAAGCCGCTTTTGCTGAGGCGGCGGCCGCCGCGGCCGATCGGGCCATGCTGCAAGAAAAACCGGAGCGGGCCTTCCCGCTCCCTGACAGAGTCTAGGAGGTAAACCCATGCCCAGACGTGGTTTTGTACCCAAGCGCGAGGTGCTGCCGGATCCCGTTTACGGCACCACCATCGTCACCAAGCTGATTAACCAGATCATGCTCGACGGCAAGCGCGGCGTCGCGCAGTCCGTCTGCTACGAAGCCTTTGAGATGCTGGCCGCCAAGACCGGCAAGGACGCGATGGAGGTCTTCAACGCCGGCCTGCAGAACATCCTGCCCAGCCTCGAGGTCAAGGCCCGCCGCGTCGGCGGCGCGACCTATCAGGTCCCGATCGAGATCCGCCCGGAGCGCCGCCAGACGCTGGCCCTGCGCTGGCTGGTCGACTTCTCCCGCAAGCGCGGCGAGAAGACCATGGCCGAGCGCCTCTGCGCTGAGATCATCGACGCCAGCAACAACACCGGCGCCGCTGTCAAGCGCAAGGAAGAGATGCACCGCATGGCCGAGGCCAACAAGGCTTTCGCCCACTATCGCTGGTAATTTCGCCTGTAATCCCGCGCATCTGGCGGGGGCGGCAGCGGCCGCCTGAAGAAAAAGGAGATTGAACATGCCCAGAGACCATGAGCTTAAAATGGTTCGCAACATCGGTATCATGGCGCATATCGACGCCGGCAAGACGACCACGACCGAGCGTATCTTGTACTACACGGGCAAGAACCGCAAGATCGGCGAGACGCATGAAGGCACGGCGACCATGGACTGGATGGCTCAGGAGCAGGAGCGCGGCATCACCATCACGTCCGCCGCGACGACCTGCTACTGGAAGGATTATCGCCTGAACATCATCGACACTCCCGGCCACGTCGACTTCACCGTCGAGGTGGAGCGCTCCCTGCGCGTGCTGGATGGCTCCGTGGCCGTCTTCTGCGCGAAGGGCGGCGTCGAGCCGCAGTCCGAGACGGTGTGGCGTCAGGCGGAGCACTATCACGTTCCGCGCATGGTGTACGTCAACAAGATGGACATCATGGGCGCGAACTTCTACCGCGTGGTGGACATGCTCCATGACCGCCTCCACGCCAACGCGCATCCGATTCAGTTGCCCATCGGCGCTGAGGCGGACTTCCGCGGCATCATCGATCTGCTGACGATGCGCGCCGAGGTCTACTACGACGACCTGGGCAAGGATTACCGCGACGAGGAGATCCCGGCGGATATGCTCGAGGACGCGCAGCTCTACCGCGAGCAGCTCATCGAGGCGCTGGCCGACATCGACGACGCCATCATGGAAAAGTTCATGGAGGGCGAGGAGCCGACTGTCGAGGAGATGAAGGCCGCCATCCGCAAGGGCACCATCGACTGCAGCTTCTTCGCCGTGCTGTGCGGCACGTCCTACCGCAACAAGGGCGTGCAGCCCATGCTCGACGCCGTGGTCGAGTACATGCCCTCTCCGCTGGACATCCCGCCGGTCAAGGGCTTCGACCCGCAGACCGACGAGGAGATCGAGCGCGAGGCGAGCGACAGCGCGCCGTTCTCCGCGCTGGCTTTCAAGATCATGACCGACCCGTTCGTCGGAAAGCTGACCTTCATCCGCGTGTACTCCGGCCACATCGGCTCCGGCTCCTATGTGCTCAACTCCACCAAGGGCAAGCGTGAGCGCATCGGCCGCCTGCTGCAGATGCACGCCAACGAGCGCAAGGAGATCGACGAGGTCTACACCGGCGAAATCTGCGGCGTCGTGGGCTTCAAGGAGACCACCACCGGCGACACGCTCTGCGACGACAAGAACAAGATCATCCTCGAGAAGATGGAGTTCCCGGAGCCGGTTATCCAGGTCGCCATCGAGCCCAAGACCAAGGCTGGCCAGGAGAAGATGATCCTCGCCCTGCTGCGTCTGGCTGAGGAGGACCCGACCTTCAAGACCTACACCAACCAGGAGACCGGCCAGACGATCATCGCCGGCATGGGCGAGCTCCATCTGGAGATCATCGTTGACCGTCTGCTGCGCGAGTTCAAGGTTGAGGCGACCGTCGGCGCGCCGCAGGTTGCCTATCGTGAGACCATCCGCAAGGCGTCCAAGGCCGAGGGCCGCTACGTCCGCCAGACCGGCGGCAACGGCCAGTACGGCCACTGCTGGATCGAGATCTCTCCGGTCGAGCCGGGCGAGGGCTACTCCTTCAGCAACGACACCGTCGGCGGCTCCATCCCCAAGGAGTTCATCGCCCCGATCGACGCCGGTATCCGCGAGGCCGCCAAGAACGGCCCGCTGGGCGGCTACGAGGTCGTGGACTTCCACGTCTCCGTGTACGACGGCTCCTACCACGACGTCGACTCCTCCGAGGTCGCGTTCAAGATCGCGGGCTCCATGGCCTTCAAGGCGGCTATCGCCAAGGCCGACCCCGTGCTGCTTGAGCCGATCATGAAGGTGGACGTCACCGTGCCGGAGGACTACATGGGCGACGTCATCGGCGACCTGAACTCCCGCCGCGGCCGCGTCGAGGGTATGGAGAACCTCGCCGGCGGCACCGCGATGATCCACGCGATGGTTCCGCTCTCCGAGATGTTCGGCTACTCCACCGCGCTGCGCTCCCGCACGCAGGGCCGCGGCGTGTACACCATGCAGCCCGAGCACTACGAGCCGGTTCCCAAGTCCATTCAGGAGAAGGTCTGCGGCGGCAAGGCCGCGGGCAAGTAATTCCGCAGGACTGAGGCTTTCGGGGCGCCCCCGGCGGGGCGTCCCGTTTCCCGGATAAACAAATATATGTCGGCGTAAGGCCGGCACATGGAGGATTATTCACATGGCGAAGCAAAAATTCGAGCGCACGAAGCCGCACGTCAACATTGGCACCATCGGCCACGTTGACCACGGCAAGACGACCCTGACGGCTGCCATCACGATGGTGCTGTCCACCTTCGGCGAGGCGCAGGCGATGCGCTAT
>JALFHA010000119.1 GCA_022776785.1 Clostridiales bacterium
AGGCCGAGCACATGGCGGGCGTACTCGATGACGGCCATCAGCATACCCAGACAGATGCCGAAGAAGGGAACGTTGTGCTCACGCGCGTACTGCACCGCGGCGATCTTCCCCTCCAGCCCGCGAGATCCGAAGCCGCCCGGCACGAGCACGCCCGCGCAGCCGGCCAGCCGCCCGCCGACGTTCTCCGGCGTGAGCTCCTCGGCGGCCACCCACTCGATCTTCACCTTCGCATGGTGGTAAATGCCGCCGTGCGTCAGCGCCTCGACGATGGAAAGGTAGGCGTCCGGCAGCTCGACATACTTGCCGACGACGGCGATGCGCACCTCGCGCTCCGGGGTCAGCAGGCGCTCCACCATCTCGCGCCATTCGGTCAGGTCGGCATCGGGCACGCTCATGCCCAGCAGGCGGCAGACGCAGGCGTCCAGCCCCTCCTCATGGATCATCAGCGGCACCTCGTAGATGCTGCGCGCGTTGAGGTTTTCGAACACGCAGTCGCCCGGGATATTGCAGAACAGGCCGATCTTGGCGCGCACGTCGCGCGGAATCGGCTTCTCGCTGCGGCAGACGATGATGTCCGGCTGAATGCCCATGCCGGTCAGCTCCTTGACGGAGTGCTGGGTGGGCTTGGTCTTCAGCTCGCCCGCGGCGGAGATATAGGGCACCAGCGTCACATGGATGTAGAGGACATTCTCACGCCCCACCTCGTTGCGAAGCTGGCGCGCGGCCTCGATGAAGGGCTGGCTCTCGATGTCGCCCACCGTGCCGCCGATCTCGGTGATGACCACATCCGGCGCGTTCTCGCTCAGGGAGACCTCGAGCATCCGGCGCTTGATCTCGTTGGTGATGTGCGGGATAACCTGGATCGTCGCGCCCAGATACTCGCCCTTGCGCTCGCGGGAAATGACCGTCCAGTACACGCGGCCGCTGGTGACGTTGGCCGCCTGCGTGAGGTTTTCGTCGATAAAGCGCTCATAATGGCCCAGATCGAGGTCGGTTTCCGCGCCGTCATCGGTGACGAACACCTCGCCGTGCTGATAGGGATTCATCGTTCCGGGGTCAACGTTGATATAGGGGTCAAACTTCTGGATGGAAACCTTCAGGCCGCGGCTCTTGAGCAGGCGACCCAGCGAAGCCGCCGTGATCCCCTTGCCCAGCGAGGAGACGACGCCGCCCGTGACAAAAATGAACTTCGTGTGCATCCCGAACCCTCCTGTCCTCAAAAAAACAACACCAGCTTATTATAGCACTGACGCGGCAAATTTCAAGCATATTTGAAGAATTTTTTCTATTTCCTGCAAATTTTCTCCAAACAAAAGGGCGCACGAGCGGAATATGAAGCTTCCGCCGCGCGTCCCTGTGTTCTTGTGTTATTTGTGATACAGGCTGTTGTGCTCGTAGACCGGCTCGCAGGTCAGGTTCAGCCCCAGCCGCTTGAATACGCTATCATCCACCGAGGAGAGGATGACGGTGGAATGCACGTCGCAGCCGGAGAGCTCGCCCAGCCGCTGCATGGCGCGCATGGCGTTTTCATCCGACGCGGCGCTGATGGACAGGGCGATGAGCGTCTCGTCGGTATGCAGGCGCGGATTGCGGCTCTTCATGTAGCCGGTTTTCAGCGTCTGGATGTTGCCGATGACGTCCGGGGCGATGAGCTTGATTTCATCGGGGATGCCGGCCAGCGCCTTGAGCGCGTTGAGCATCGCCGCGGAGGCCGCGCCGAAGAGGGCCGTCGTTCGCCCTGTGACAACCTGCCCGTCCGGCAGCTCGATGGCGCAGGCAGGCCCGCCCGTCCGCTCCGCGACGGCCAGCGCCGCGGGCACGACGGCGTGGTTTTCCGGCTCAATGTCCAGCGCCTGCATCAGCAGCTCAATCTTGGCGACCTCCCCCTCGG
Source organism: Clostridiales bacterium (assembly GCA_022776785.1). Taxonomy (GTDB): domain Bacteria; phylum Bacillota; class Clostridia; order Christensenellales; family Aristaeellaceae; genus Ventricola. The sequence continues at coordinate 1,892 of JALFHA010000119.1, forward strand.
AGCCCAGCCCCTGTCGGAGCTGACAGGCGGCCTTGAAGTATCGGCGGATGATCTCCTGCCGGGACGCCTCGCGGCACGCCTCGTCGTCGATGATCGAGAATCCCACCATGTTCACGCCCATGTCCGTCGGGCTCTTGTACGGGCACTCGCCGTCAATGCGCTCGAAGATGGCCCGCAGCACGGGGAAGATCTCCACATCCCGGTTGTAGTTGACCGTCGTCACCCCGTAGGCCTCCAGATGGAAGGGGTCGATCATGTTCACGTCGTTGAGGTCGGCGGTCGCCGCCTCGTAGGCGAGGTTGACCGGATGCTTGAGCGGCAGATTCCAGATGGGGAAGGTTTCAAACTTCGCATAGCCCGCCTTCACGCCGCGCTTGTGCTCGTGGTAGAGCTGGGACAGGCAGGTAGCCATCTTGCCGCTGCCCGGGCCGGGCGCAGTGACGACGACGAGCGAGCGCGTCGTTTCGATATATTCGTTGCGGCCGTAGCCCTCGTCGCTGACGACGAGCTTGAGGTCGGCGGGATAGTTGGGGATGCGGTAGTGGCGGTAGACGCGCACGCCCAGCGCCTTCATCCGCTTTTCAAAGACGGCGGCGGAGGGCTGGTCGGCGTACTGCGTCAGCGCAATGGAGCCGACATAGAAGCCGAATCCGCGGAACACGTCGATCAGGCGCATCACATCCGTGTCGTAGGTGATGCCCAGATCGCTGCGGCGCTTGTTCTTCTCGATGTCGCCCGCGTTGATGGCGATGACGATCTCCGCCTGATCGCGCAGCTCCATGAGCATCCTGATCTTGTTGTCCGGCTCAAAGCCCGGCAGCACGCGCGAGGCATGGTAGTCGTCAAAGAGCTTGCCGCCGAACTCGAGATAGAGCTTGCCGCCGAACTGCGCAATCCTCTCCCGGATGCGCTCGGACTGCAAGCGGATGTACTTCTGGCTGTCAAATCCGACCTTCTTCATTGGTTCCCTCTCCTGTCCCACAAATTGATTCTCTCCTTCGCCGCCCATGAAGCGGGCGCGCTCATCCCTGCCACGCAGGATACCGGCCTGCGCTCACGCCGCCGAACACGCGCAGATTCGGCGCGCAGCCGTCAAAGGCCAGGTCCGAAACGCGCGTCGTCGCCGGCAGCTTCACAAACGCAAGGCGCGTACAGCCGAAGAAGGCCATGCGCCCCACCGAGGACGTGCCCCACGGCAGCGTCACCTGCGTCAGGCTCTCGCAGCCGGCGAACGCGCTGTCGTCCACGCGCTCGAGCCCCCGCTCAAAGCTCACCCGCAGCAGAGAGCGGCAGCCAAAGAACGCGCTCGCTCCGATGCTGCGCACGCCGCCGCCGATGGCAGCCTGCTCCAGCGTACCGCAGGCAAAAAACGCCTTGGGCGCAATCTCGCGCACGGCCCGCCCGCACAGCTCGCTGGGGATCTCGATGCGCACGGGCTTCTCCTCCCTCGCGCCGAGCACGCGCAGTGCGCCGTCCTCCATCTCCTCGAGCACGAGCGCCTCATCCTCGCGCCAGCTCTCGCAGTCGTAGGCGATGCCGTTGAGCCGGGCGTAGCTTGCGGCAGGCGCGTCCTTTGCGCCGTGGATCGTCAGCTGCCTGCTGCACCCGAAGAACACGCCGCCGCCGAACTGCGTCACGCTGGCGGGCATGTCCACCCGCGTCAGACACGCGCATTTGGAGAAGCACGACGGCCCGAGCGCCGACACGCCCGGCTCGATGCGCACGCGCTCAAGCTGCGCGCATTTGGCAAAGGCCAGCGTGCCCACCCGCACGACGCTGCCGGGAATCGTCACCCGCGTCAGGTGCGCACAGCCGGAAAACGCCATCTCGCCGATCTGACGCAGGCCTTCCGGCAGCACGACGCGGCGCAGCGCCGAGCAGCCCTCAAACGCGCGGGGCGCAATCGCCGTCACCGGACAGCCGCCCGCCTCGAACTGAATGTCCAGATCGTCCGCGGAGGGGTCTGCGCAGCGCACGACGGTCAGCGTGCCGTCTCCATTGTCCGCCAGCTCGAGCACGCGCCGCGCCGCCATCTGGCAGGCCGCGCCGCTGCGCACCGCCTCCCGTGCCCGCAGCGTGCCCGCCGCGCCGCCGCTCAGGCTCGCGCTGAAGCCATCCTGCGCGAGCGTCTGCGCCTCCTCCTGTTCAAAGAATCCGTGTTCCTGCATATCTCTCTCCCCCAGCCGGCGTGCGCCTCAGCAGCTGCCGGCCTCGCCTTCATTCGCCGCACGCAGCGCAAAACGCGCCCGCTTTCTCTGCATACCGGTCTATTATAGCATCGCGCGCCGGGGTTGGCAATCCCGCGCAGGCAGCATCGCGCCAAACTTTTGTGTCCTCCCTTGACACAGCGCCGCCTTCATGTTATCATTATGATATCGAAAGGCTATCGCATCGGTGCTTGCCGGTCAAATCGCCTTTCCCGATTTGCTTATGCTGGTTTTCCCTGTATGATTTGGAAAGGAAGCGAATCTCATGTCTGAATCCATCCGTTCCCGCGTGCCCGAGGAGCGCGTCGCCCCGCATTCCAGCGGAATGCTCATACTGCCCGTGTTGCTCGTGGGCCTGTGCTCCTCCACCTCGTGCATCGTGTTCGGCGGCATCCGCCTGTACAACGGCTTTTCTGCCATCGGCAGCCTGCTGCTGACCTTCGGCATCCTCTGCGCGCTGATCTTCTGCGTGCTGCTGGGCGGCTTCCGCGTCGTCGGGCCGAATCAGGCGCTCGTGCTCACGCTCTTTGGCCGCTATTTCGGCACGCTCAAGGAGCCGGGCTTCTACCACGTCAATCCCTTCGCCATCGCCAACGCGCCTGCCGCCCGCGGCGAGAGAACCGAGCCTGCGCCTGCTCGCGGCACCTCTGCCACGGCTGTGAGCGTCCCGTCAAAAAAGATCTCGCTCAAAACCCGCACGCTTGACAACCGCAAGCAGAAGGTCAACGACGCGCTGGGCAACCCGATCATCATCGGCTCCGTCGTCATCTGGCGGGTAGACAATCCCACTGCCGCAGTCTTCTCCGTGGACAACTACGAGGAGTACCTCTCCATCCAGTGCGACTCGACCATCCGCAACATCGCCCGCCTCTATCCCTACGACACGATGGAGAACGATGCGGACGAAAAGACCCTGCGCGGCTCGAGCAGCGAGGTCTCCGAGATCATGCAGACGGAGCTTGCCGAGCGCGTGAAGGACGCGGGGCTCGTCATCGAGGATGTGCGCATCACCACCCTCGCCTATTCCGACGAAATTGCCGCCGCGATGCTCCAGCGCCAGCAGGCCACCGCCATCATCGCCGCCCGGCAGAAGATCGTTGAGGGCGCCGTCGGCATGGTAAAAATGGCCATCGACCAGCTCGGCGAGGACGAGGTCGTCGTGCTCGACGAGGAGCGCAAGGCCGCGATGGTCTCCAACCTGCTGGTCGTGCTGTGCGGCAGCAAGGACGCGCAGCCCGTCGTCAACAGCGGCAGCCTGTACTGATGGGAGGTTCGCCGTGAACGAAGAGGAGCTTCGCCGCCGTGAGGAGCAGCTTGAGGCGCGCCTTGCGCGCGTGGCCGAGCTTGAGGACGCCGTCCGCCAAAGGGAGCGAGCCGTCAAGGAAAAGGAAAAGGCGAAAAAGCAGGTGCTCCTTCGCCTTTCCCCCTCCCTTTGGGATGAAATCGCCGCATGGGCCGAGGAGGATTTCCGCTCGATCAACGCACAGATCGAGTTCCTGCTGACCGAAGCCGTGCGCAGCCGCAGGCGCAAGCCGTAATCCGCCGCTCCAACTGAATAAAGCCGCTCCCCCTGTGCCGGACACTTGCCGTCCGTGCCGCAGGGGGAGCAATTTCGTATTCGCAGAACGTGAAGCTGCCGGAAGGCAAGCGCCCCGGATAGGCAGAGCCAGCCGTCAGGGCCGCGCAGGCGCGCCGCATCTGTCGCACGGCTCCAGCTTCTTGTACTTGGTGTCATTCAGCTCGCTGTACTTGAAGGAGCCCTTCAGCGGCAGGAACTTGTCGCTGACGCGCGGGCAGTTCTTGTCCGCATGGTAATACGAGCCGCCGTCGGTGTTGTAGTAGAGCACCGTCTTGGGGTTGATCGTCGGCGTGGGCGTGGGCTCCGGCGAGGGCGTCGGGGTCGCGTTCGGGTCGGGTGTGGGCGTGGCGGGCTGCACCAGCACGCCGCTGGAGAGCGAATCGGGATCGACAAGCCATTCACCGTTCTCATAAAGCACGATAGCGTCATATTCGTAGGTGCGCGTCTCGTCGTTGCTGCCGTATTTCACATCCGCCTGTACGGTGATGGTGCGCGCTGTGCTCTCCTCCGTGCCGGTCGGCGAGGAAATCTGCCGCCAGTCCACGAGCGGCTTCTGCTGGAATTTCCAGAAGAGCTGATTCTTTGCGCCGGTTTCGCCCAGCGGGTCGCGCCAGCTCCTTGCCGTGTATTCCACCATGTCGGCGATGATGCCCTTGCGCCACTTCTCCATGAAGTTT
>JALFHA010000135.1 GCA_022776785.1 Clostridiales bacterium
CGCAGCGCCTTTGGTTGTGAACCGGTATGTCTGCCCCGCAATCACGGGAATCATCGGCTGAAACGCGTAATACGACAAACCCGAGTTGTACTTGAGCCCGTCGAGCTTGTAGTGGTATCCCTTCTCCGACAGCGTGTAATTTGGCAGCACGTTCACGCCGCATTCCTCGTCGGGCAGATACTCCTTGTCCGTCTGCGCCTCCTGCGTTTCCAGCGCGTCAACACGCGTTCCCAGCGCCGTGACAGATGCGCTCGTCTCCGCGTCCTGACCTTCCAGTGCGTCAACACGCGTTCCCAGCGCCGTGACAGATGCGCTCGTCTCCGCGTCCTGACCTTCCAGTGCGTCAACACGCGTCCCCAGCGCCGATACAGATGCGCTCGTCTCCGCGTCCTGACCTTCCAGTGCGTCAACACGCGTCCCCAGCGCCGCTACAGAGGCGCTCGTCTCCGCGTCCTGACCTTCCAGTGCGTCAACACGCGTCCCCAGCGCCGTGACAGATGCGCTCGTCTCCGCGTCCTGACCTTCCAGTGCGTCAACACGTGTTCCCAGCGCCGCTACAGAGGCGCGCGCCGACGCATCCGCCAGAGGATTGCCATTCAGGCTGATAATGTTTGTCGCCACTTCCGTATCCCTCCCTATGCAATCGTTGCATTTCCATCATCATCCACAGACAGCGACGCGCCGGAAAGCTCCGCATTCCCGTCACTATCCACAGAAAGCTCCGCGCCCGACAGCGTTGCATCGCCGCTGTCATCCACTGTGAGCGCCACCTCAGTCGGCGTATCCGGCACTGCTGCGCCCAGCTCCTGCCGAAGCAGCTCCATGTCCAGCGTCAGCACATCACCGTTCATCCTCAGGTATTTGCCGATTCTGACGCAGCCAAGCGTCTCCTCGCTGGCGATTGCCTCACGCTCCGCGTCCCCACTCGGGTCAATCCACACGCCGACCTTCGGATCCTCCGGCTGCACTGCGCTGATGACGACGCCGGACGCGCCGCGTTCACCCTGTGGTCCCTGCGGGCCCTGCTCTCCCTGCAGGCCCTGTGGGCCCTGCTCTCCCTGAGGGCCGGTAAACTGGCGAATCTGCACGCGCACCTGCTCCCTGCTGCAAAAGCTCATATTTTCCCCACCACCTTTACAATTCTGAGTACACCGGGCGGAAAGGGCGTAATCACCTCGCGCCCATCCGTCACATGCCCCTGCGCATCTGTCTGTGCATCCAGCGCAATCCGCAGGTCCCACATATACTCGCCCTCGCGCCATCTCTCCGTATCCGAATTGAGAAACGGTAGCCTGTAGCTGTTTTCCTCCGGCGAGAGCACCTTCTCCATCATGAGCTCGCCGTTCCGCCTTCGCACGGTAAAGACAGCGAGGTCATCCTCCTCCACTTGCGTCCCCTCCACCAGGAAGCCAATGACGCCCGTGTCGCCCGGGGACAGGCGAATCGTGCGGCCATTTGTTTCAAACACGCTTTGCACCTCCCTGCAAAGATGGTCGTCCCGTTGTAAACAAGGCTTGAAGCCTGCGTTCCGTTAAAGATGATCTTCGTCAGCCGCGTGCCGTCGAAGATCACAGGCAGCTCTGTGTCTGCCGCATAAGCCACCGTGACGCTGCCTGCGCTGCCCGATGCCGCTCCGCCGCCCTGCATCGTCGTGGAAATGTAGCTTTTCCCGGCCACGTTCAGCGTTTCCGTTCTGACATAGCCGCTTCCGCCGCCGCCGCCATTTGCGCAATCGCTTCCAATGGAGCCGCCTGCGCCGCCGCCGTAGTAGCCGTCGCCTCCATCTCCTCCCATGCCGGAGCCGCCCATGCCGCTGTAGTTGTCGTTGTTGGTGTATACGCCTCTGCTTCCGCTGCCATAGCTGCCATTGTTGTTCGGCGCATTGTTGTAGTCGCATCCCGCTCCTCCGGCGCTCTGGGTTCCGCCCATTCCATGGCTGCCACTGCCCACGTTCGCACCGTCGCCGCCCACGCTGCCGCCGCCCGCGCCGCCCACGCCGCAGGGACCATTCCAGTTGTCGCCCCACGTCGAACCGCCGCCGCCTCCTCCGCCGGCAACGAAGTACAAGCTGGCGGGTGCAATGCCCGCCACGCCTGCGTTTCCCGGGGTAACCGCGGCCACCCACGCCGCGCTGCACGGGCCACCGCAGCCGACGTAGACCGTCTGCCCGCCCTCCAGCAGCAGATAGCCGTCCGTCAGTCCGCCCGACCCGCCTGCGGCCTGTACGCCGTAGGCGTTCCGTACATGGCCTCCGCTGCCTCTGAGGGTAAAGCGATAGACACCCTTTTTCGGCGCGGTAAATGCATCTGCCGTATATCCGTGTGCTTCCGTCGTATCAGGGGAATAGGTCACTCCATCCCCGGCAGCGCTTTTGTCTGTCAGGCTTGTATTCCATCCCATGCCGTTCCTCCCTCTTCCTTTCTTTGATATCTACTTTAAGTAGATAATTGGGCAAAAATCCCCCTCCTCCCCCATATATTCTTTTCCATATGGGTTATTTATTTCTTTGCTCCCGCCCCTCCTTTCGTTGCACCCATTTTAATCTACTTTTAATAGATTGTCAACACCAAAAGTAGATTTTTTTCAATCTCTTGCTTTTTTTCTACTTTGAGTTTATAATCATACACAAAGGGAGGGAGCGCAATGTCGATTGGCCGGAACATCAGGCGCCTGCGGGAATCTCATGGCATGAATCAGGCGCAGCTGGCGGAAATCGCTGGTGTCACCGATAAAGCCGTTTCCACATGGGAAAACGATCTCAAAATTCCCCGCATGGCCGCCATTCAGCGAATTGCGGATTATTTTGGTCTTCTGAAATCGGATATTATCGAGGATTCTTCATCGTTTTCCGGCTATGAGCGGGAAAAGCCCCCCGTCGAGCGCATCCCCGTTGTAGGCCGGGTCGTTGCCGGCATTCCCACCGAAGCTGTGGAGGACATCGTGGATTGGGAGGAAATCCCCCATACACTGGCGCGCCGCGGCGATTACATCGGTCTCAAGGTCAAGGGCTCGAGCATGGAGCCTCGCTTTCTGGATGGGGACACCGTCATCGTCCGCCGTCAGCCCGACGTGGAATCCGGAGAGATCGCCATCGTCTTCGTCAACGGGAATGAGGCCACGATGAAAAAGGTGCTCAAGCAGCCGGACGGCATTACGCTTGTCGCGCTCAATACCGCTGTCTACGAGCCGCACTTTTACTCCAATCGCATGATTGCCGAGCTGCCCGTCACCATCTACGGCAAGGTGGTTGAGCTGCGGGGGAAGCTATAGCCCGGGCCGCACGTCAGTCGGCGCACCATGCAGAGAGGCTGTCAGGTGTTTACGACCTGACAGCCCCTCTTTATATCTTCGAGATCAGCCTTATACTATTTTGCGGCTAAAATCTAGCTTTGCAGAATCAGCCCCGTTTCAATCGTAGGATGCTTCGCATCCTGCTCTGAAACTGCTTTTTCTTTTGAATAATAAGGGAACATTGGGCTGCCGCCCAAACCTGCTTGAGGGATTTCATCCCTCAAACTCCCTTCTTCGCTTCGCGCTTATATTCGAGCTTTTAAGTGCAAGACAGTATGATTTATCAACGGGCTATGTTGGGCTGCCGCTCAAGCCTGTCGTTCTGCTTCGGTCAGGCCAAGGCCGGGCAGAAGGTCATCTCCGCTGCGATGACAGGTGAGCTTCATGATGAAATCCTCTCTGCTCATAAGAAAAGCAGCTATGGTCTTGAAGACTTCCCTTCAAACCATAGCTGCCTGATATTCTTATGGAATTGCAAGACATGGATGTCATTGCGGCAAGGGAGAAACCTTCCCTTGCATCATAACCGCCGCGCCTGCAGCCCGCTTCTATCCGAGCTTGCCGCCGTTCAGATGCGAAAGGTGCTTCATCACCGTCTGCGCCACCATGCCGGTGAGCACGCCCGTCACCACGCCCGAGATCATCAGCACGGGCAGATAGGTCAGCAGAAGCTGCGGCGTATTGAGCACGAGCATCGCTGCGAGAATCTGACCGACGTTGAAGAACACCGCGCCCAGCGCGCTCACGCCGATGACGCTCACGCCCTTGATGCGCATCGCCAGTATCATCGCGATGAGCGAGAGCACGCCGCCCGCGAGCGAATAGAGCATCGCGGACAGGTTCATGTAGATCAGCCAGCTCAGCAGCGCCTTGAGCAGCATCAGCACCACGGACTGGCGGATGCCCAGCATGTACAGGCTGTAGAGCAGCACCGAGTTTGCCAGCCCCAGCTTGACGCCCGGCACGGCGATGGGCAGCGGAAACTGCCGCTCGATCAGCCCGAAGACCAGCATCAGGCTGGTCAGCAGGCCCGAGAGGGCGATTCTGCGCGCACCCTGGTTGCGCATGATTTCCTTCTCCTCCTTCGCCGATTACTCCCTGACAGGCACCAGCTCAATGGTTACGTTGTTGGGCAGGCAGATGACGTAGGTGCCTAGAATCCGCTTGTCGTAATTGTCAAGCGAAATCTCCCCCTGCCCCACGCAGTCCTGATTCTCGCACGTCGAGGACTCCATGTAGACCTTTTCCGGGGTGATGTGCACCTGATTCACCTTGCCGTCGTCCTGACGGATGGTGATGATCTTCTCCCTGTCCATCGCGATGGGATCGCCGTACTGCCGCCCGCCGACCGTCAGCACGACATAGCCGCGCACCTGCGCCGTCTGCGCGCGGGGCATCGGCCCGGCGGCCTGCGTTTCGGGCGCAGCCGTCACCTCGGGTGCAGCCGTCGTTACAGGCGCAGCCGTCACCTCGGGCGCAGCCGTTATCTCGGGCGCAGCCGTCACCTCGGGCGCAGCCGTCACCTCGGGCGCAGCCGTCGTTACAGGCGCGGCCGTCGCCTCGGGCGCAGCCGTCGTTACAGGCGCAGCCGTCGGCTCAGACTCTGCCGTCACCTCAGGCGCAGGCGTTTCGTCGATATATGTCACCGCATCCGGCGCAAGCGTCGTCTCCGCCTGCCTGCCCTCCAGCCCCCTGTCCGGCAGAAGGCGGGAAATGAGCAGCAGCGCGGCCGCCAGCAAAAGCACAGCGCCGATGAGCAGCAAATCCTTTCTGGGCATCAGCCGTTCCTCCGTTATTCTGGATCGGCTTACGCCTTTTCCTCTGTCTCAAAGTCGATGGCAAGCTCGTTGGAGCCGGTGGACCACAGACGCTCGAGCTGGTAATACTCCCTGTCCTGCTCGTGGAAGATGTGCACCATCACGTCGCCGTAATCGAGCACACACCAGCGGCCCTCGCTCATGCCCTCGCGGCGCTTGGCGAACAGATCCGCCTTTGCCAGCTCCTCCTCCACATGCTCGGCCAGCGCCTTCACCTGCGGCACGGAGCGACCCGAGCCGATCACCATATAATCGGTAATCACCGTCATCTCGTCCACCTTCAGGGCGATGACGTCCTTCGCGCGCTTGGCGTCCAGCGCCTTTGCAGCCACCTCTGCGATTTCTCTGGGGGTCATATCCATTCCTCCTGATTGCTTGTCACGCCGGCGTGCGGCGTCCTATTCCTGATCGTTTTTCTCCCTTCGGGGAGAAGGCATTTTGTCGGCTGTCCGCACGCCGCTTCGCAGCGTATTTTCTTCGAAGCCGCGAAACGGCCCTATTGCTCCGCTTCATAGTAGGTCAGCGCGGCCATCGTGTCCGGGTGCAGCGTCTTGCCCTGCTCCTTCACATGCGCAAGGCTCATGCGCAGCGCCGTGCGCATCGCCTCGTCCAGATCGGTCAGGCAGGCCTCGCGCAGATCCTCCAGCCCGGGATAGGGCTTGCGGGTCGGCTCCACCACGTCCGCCAGATAGATGATCTTTTCCAGCTTCGTCATGCCGGCGCGCCCGGTCGTGTGCCAGCGAATCGCGCCGAGCACCTCGGGGTCCGTCACCCCGTAGACCGACTGCGCCAGGCACATGCCCGCTACCGAGTGCATCAGCGCCTTGGATTCCTTCATCACCGGGTCGAGCGGCACATCCTTGGCCGCCTTGACCATCTGCGCCAGCGGCAGGCACTTGGCGCAGTCGTGCAGAAGCCCGGCCAGACCCGCCTTCTCAACGTCGGCCCCGAACATCGCCGCCATGCTGCGCGCGGTCTTTTCCACGCCGAGCGTGTGGGCAAACCGCTGCTCGTCCAGCGTCTTTTTCAGCCGGTAGATCATCTTCTCCCGTTTCATCGGATTTCCATCACCCTGCCTTGCTCCATACAGCCCATGCTTGCGGATGTAGCCCTCCACAGGCAGCGCCGTCAGGCCGCAGAGCGGCTCACCCGCCCCTGCCAGCGCGCGCACCTGCGTGGAGGAAATGTCCAGCCCGTCCGTCTTAAGGAAGCGGATGTCCGCGCCCTTGGCCCGCCAGCGCTCCGCCTCGCGCAGCACCGCGCCCTCCGCCTCGCCCGGCCGCATCATCACCAGAAACGCGCATAGACGGACAACTTCCTCTATATTGCGCCAGGTGTCCAGCTGGCCCAGCGTGTCCGCGCCGATGAGATAGAGCCACCGGCAGCCGGGAAAGCGCTCATGCAGATGGTGCAGCGTGTCCACCGTGTAGATCACGCCCTCACGGTCGATCTCCTCCCGGGAGACCGCCATGCGCTCCTCCCCGGCGATCGCCAGCTCCACCATCGCCAGCCGGTCGAGCTTGTCCGCCAGCCCCTCATGCTTGTGGGGCGGGTTGCCCGTCGGCAGAAAGACCACGCGCTCAGCCTCGCCAGATGCGAGCGCAGCGCGGGCCAGCGCCAGATGCCCCTCGTGTATGGGATTGAAGCTCCCGCCAAGCAGGCCGATTGTCATCTCCGCCTCGTCTCCTTCAGCGCCATTTTCAAGCGCACGATACTGTATTATATCAAATTTCGCCCCGGGAGAAAAGGGGCAAAGCGATTTTTTCAAAAAATCCCGCCGGTGCGCGTCCTGCGCGGCGCACGTCTCGGGAGATATGCGACAAAATCCGAACATTTTTTGCTGTGTTTTATGTTTTATTCAGAAAAATGTCGGAAAAAGTCGTTTTTGGGCTTTACAAACTCGGGGGCTTGCGGTAGAATATCCGCGTCTTCTTTTTATCTGCGTATAGGTACTATAAGGAGGAAAACACATGAAGAAGCTGATTGCTCTGATGCTGGCCGCCGTGCTCATGCTCGCCGCCTGCGTCGCGCTCGCGGACGACCTCAAGGTCGGCGTCATCCTCGTCGGCGACGAGACCGAGGGCTACACCCTCGCGCATATGGACGGCATCAAGGCCGCCGCCGCGAACCTCGGCCTTGCCGACAGCCAGATCGTCTGGAAGTACAAGGTGCCCGAGGATCAGAGCTGCTATGACAGCGCCATGGACCTCGTGGGCCAGGGCTGCAACCTGATCATCTCTAACTCCTACGGCCATCAGACCTACATGGCGCTGGCCGCTGAGGAGGTGCCGGACGTGACCTTCGTCGCCATGACGGGCGACTTCGCCGCCATTTCCGGCCTTGACAACCTCAAGAACGCCTTCACCAAGGTCTACGAGGCC
>JALFHA010000144.1 GCA_022776785.1 Clostridiales bacterium
CGCAAGCAGCGCCATTTTCCTGAAATGATTCATGAATGTCGGTTCTCCGGATTACTTTTCTTCGCTTGTTTCGGTCTTTTCGGCCTTTTTCGCGGTCTTCTTTGCTGCGGGCTTCTCCGCCTTGATGCGCTCCACCTTCTGAAGCACGACCGCCGTGCGCGCCGGCAGATAGATGGCAAAGCCGTCGCCCAGCTGCGCATCGTGCGACCAGGTGTGGTAGACAATGTCCTTGTCGATGCGCTCAAAGCCGCCGAACTGCTTGTCATCGGAGGAGAGGATCACCTTGTAATCGCCGTGCTCCGGCGCGTTCACAAACATGCCCGGCTGGGAGTTGGTCGGATGGAAGTTGAAGGCGAAGATGCAGCCCGCCTTTTCAAAGATGAGGAGCTGGTCGGCCTCGTGCTGGCGCAGGCAGCGCGACCAGGGGCTGGCAAGCACGCCGTACTGGCGCACGAGGCGCAGCATCGCCTTGTCGAAGTTGCCCAGCAGCTCATAGCGCAGGAAGCCGTTGTCCGCCAGCGACCAGAGCCTGCGGGCATACTTGAAGCTCCAGCCATTGCCCTCGCGCGGGAAGTCGATCCACTCGGGATGGCCGAACTCGTTGCCCATGAAGTTGAGGTAGCCGTCGCCGCCGGCCGCGATGGTCACCAGGCGGATCATCTTGTGCAGGGCCACGGCGCGCTCGACGAGCATATTCGGGTCGGCGCGGTTCATGCCCCAGTACATTTCCTTGTCCGCGAGGCGGAACATGATGGTCCTGTCGCCCACCAGCGCCTGATCGTGGCTCTCGGCATAGGCGATGACCTTCTCCCCCGGACGGCGGGAGGTCAGCTCGTAATAGAGCTTGCCCATGTCCCAATGGCCGTCCTCCTTCTCCTTGATGGTCTTGATGTAGAAGTCGGGCAGGCCCATCGCCAGCCGGTAGTCAAAGCCGATGCCGCCGTCGCGGATGGGCAGGCACATGCCGGGCATACCGCTCATCTCCTCGGCGATGCACACGCTGCCGCGCTTGAAGTCATGCGTCAGCTCGGTGGCAAGCTGGAGGTAGGTGACCGCATCCACGTCGGTGTTCATCGAGAAATACTGGTTGTAGTTCATGAACGCGCTGCCCAGACCGTGGTCGTGGTAGATCATGCTCGTCACGCCGTCGAAGCGGAAGCCGTCGAAGTGGTATTCCTCCAGCCAGAAGCGGATGTTGGAGAGCAGGAAGTGGAGCACGCCGGTCTTGCCGTAGTCAAACACCTTCGATCCCCATGCCGGATGGTCGCCCGCCGGGCCCGCCTTGAAGAACTGGTCATCGCGGCCGTCAAAGCCGTTGATGCCCTCGGCCGTGTTCTTGACGGCATGGGAGTGCACCACGTCCAGCAGCACAGAGAGCCCGAGGCGGTGCGCCTCGTTGACCAGCGCCTTGAGGTCATCCGGCGTGCCGTACCACGAGGACGCCGCGAAGAAATTGGACACCTGATAGCCGAAGGAGGCATAGTACGGATGCTCCATGATCGCCATGAGCTGCACCGTGTTGTAGCCGTCCTTCTTGATGCGCGGCAGGATGTCCCGCGTGAACTCGGCATAGGTGCCCACGCGCTCCTCCTCGGTCGCCATGCCGACGTGCGCCTCATAGATCATCGGCGGCACGTTGCGCTTGGGGCGGAAGCCCTCGTCCGTCCACTCGAAGGTCTTGCGCGGGCTCCACACCGTCGCGCTGAAGCTGTGCGTCTTTTCATCCTGCGTGACATAGGTCGCGTAGAGCGGAATCCTGTCCTGCGTGCCGCGCTCGCTCGTCACACAGACCTTGAAATTGCTCAGGTGGCGCAGCGTGCGCTTGCCGGGAATCTCAATCTCCCAGTTGCCGTTGCCAAGCGGCTTCATCGGGTGGCTCGTCCTGTCCCAGCCGTTAAAGTCGCCGATGAGGTGCATTTCCTTCGCGCCGGGAGCCCACTCGCGGTAGACCCAGCCCGTTTTGGTCTTGTGCAGGCCGTAGTACAGGTGCCCGCTGGCAAACTCGGTCAGCGTCTGCCCCGGCGCAAGCAGCTCGCGCTTGCGCCTGCGGTAGCGCTTCATGCGCTCGTTCAGGTCGCCCTCAAAGGGGGCGAGATAGGGGTCCATCTCCAGAATCTTCAGCTTGGTGCTGCGCTTTTTCGTCGTCTCGTCCATATCAGGTTTCGTCTCCTCTCCCTTTTGCGTGTGCGCAAGGATGGTCGTGTGTCATCTCTTTTCCGTGTCCGCGTTTCCCGCTGCGGGCTGCGGCAATCTGGATTTGGTATAATTGTACTCGATTTCCATCTTTATTTCAACAGTTTTGTCGAATCAAACCGCGCGGCGGTTGACGCTGGCGCGATCTCGTTGTAAACTATAGGCATTGTCATCACCCTTGAAAACCGATCAGATGCCCTGCCCCGGCCATTCCGCCGGGGACGGCCCGCTCCGGCCACACCGGAGGACAGAGGAGGATTTTTCGTTATGCTAACCCGTTCCTTCTTCACGCGCGCTCCCCTTGCGCCCGCCCGCTTTGCGCTGCTTCCTGCCGGGGCGATTTCCGCGCGCGGCTCGCTGTATGAGCGCCTTGTCTCCCTGCGCGCGGGGCTTCTCTCCCGCTGCGCCTCCCTGTTTCCCGAGTCTGGCGGGCAGAGCGTCTGGTTCGGCGGCACGCAGGGCGGCGGCCTGTGCGCGCCCGACGCGCTGGAGGCCGCGCTGC
>JALFHA010000251.1 GCA_022776785.1 Clostridiales bacterium
ATACTATTCTTCGATTAAAGCATTACCTTCCGGAGTTATTACCTGATTAGAATAAGCTCACCGTCTGGTATCGCTTCGCTCCCTGACTGCTTTTGCATCATTTGCTTTGCAATAGGGATGCGTTGGGCTGCCGCCCAAACCTGCTTGAGGGATTTCATCCCTCAAACTCCCTTCTTCGCTTCGCGCTTATATTCGAGCTTTTAAGTGCAAGACAGTATTACGCGTCCCGCCGCCGGCTCTTTCGGCACAGGGCGACGTAGACCGTCAGCGCGGCGGCAGCCATCAGGCTCATGGCGATGCCGAGCGTCAGACTGCGCGTGCGGTAGGTGAAGGCGATTTCGTGCTCGCCCGGCTCAACCCAGACGGCCATGAACGCCACGTTGCAGGGGATGATCTCCGCGCGGTTTCCGTCCACAGTGGCCGAAAAGCCCTTGTCGTAGGGAATGGTGAAGACCAGCAGCCCCGCTTCCTTTGCGTCGATATGTGCGGTGAAGCCGCTGCCGCTCGTCTCAAAGCGGTCGCAGGCGTTTTCGCGCAGGCGCGCGGCGCTCTCCTGCCAGCCAGGGATGGCGTATACGTCAAGCCGCTCCATCCGTTCGCCAAAGCGCGAGAGCATGTCGCTGTCCAGCGCGGCAGCGGCCAGCAGCACGGCGCCCAGCGTTTCGCTGTCCATCCGCTGGTCGTAGGTGCCCGTGCAGACGGTCTGCAAAAAGCCCATCGGCACGGCGTTGGGATTGACATAGACGGCAAAGCTGTTTTCCTCGCGGTCGTAGACAAAGCCCTCGGGCACATCCTCGCCGTCGGTCTGGTGATATTCGGTCACGCTCAGCAGCGTGCGGATGGCGCCGTCCCCGTTCGGCGGGCGGACGGTGGTCGATTCGTCATAGCCGAAGCCCGCCATGGAGACGAACCGGCCGACCGTCGAGGAGCGCAGCGAGCTGAAGCACGTCAGGGATGACTGCCCGCGCAGCAGGCCGTAATTGCGCAGCCGGGGCCCGTAGTCGATGCGCGTATAGCCCTCGGGCTCGGGCAGCTCTAGCGCGCCGAGCGTCGGCGAGGCGATTTCCTCAAGCATGTATACGCCGTTGCCCGCTTCACTGCCGCCGGAGAGAATTTCACGGTCGCCCACAGCGATATACGCCCCATACTGCACGCAGGCCACGGCGCAGACCAGCGCCAGCGACACGGCAAAGCGCGGACGGCGCGTGAGCAGCAGCATCATCGCGCCGCCGCCCAGCAGCGCGAGCGCCACGGAGAGCACGCGGAACACATCGCCGGCGTAGGCGCCCGTCCTGCGGTTTGCAATGATCTGTGCCAGGCGCTCGGGCAGCGCGGCCAGCGCCGCTTCAGGCAGCAGGAAGGGAACGGTCAGCAGCAGCACGGCGAGCGTGCACAGCGCAAACGAAACGCGCCATGCGCGTGCCGTGTGAGGATCAGGCGTGGGCTGCGGGCTTCGTTCGCCGTCGCCAGCGAGGCCGCGCAGCGCGTAGAGCGTAGCCAGCGTCAGCATGAGCGCCAGCCCATACCACCAGCGCGTATAGGCCGTGTTGGTGAACAGCGCGAATGCGCCGCAGAGCGCGGGCACGCCGCAGCACGCGAGCAGCAGCGCGAGCAGCGCCTTGAGCCAGCGCTGCTCCCTGCGCGCGCAAAAGAAGGCCAGCACGCCCGTGAGGCCGAAGACGGGCAAATAAGCCGCCGTCGAGCACCAGCTCCCCGCGTCGCCGTAGTAGGCGTGTACGACGCTGCTTTCAATGGGCATGAGCAGCGCGCGCAGGCGCTCCATCAGCACGGAGGCGCTGTAGCGCTGTGCGAGCAGCGGCGTATCGCCTGCACCCGTGCGCGTGATGGAGAGCATGTGGTGCAGCGAGGGCAGCAGCACCACGCCCGCCAGCGCGCAGCCCAGCGCGCATTCGAGCACCGCCGCAGCGATGCGGCGAAGGCTGCGCGCCGGACGCCAGTCGCGCGAAAAGAGGCGGCAGAGAAAATACATCGCCGCGAGGATGGCACTCGAGAGCATGAAGTAGTAGTTGGTCAGCGCATTCAGGCCGCAGGCGAGCGAGAGCAGGCCAGGTCGGGGCTGCTCGCTCATGGCGATTTCCATGCCCAGCAGGATCAGCGGGAAAAACGCGATGACCTCCGTGAAGTGATAAAACTGCGTGTTGATGACCGTAAAGGAGGAGAACGTGTATAGCACGCTGCCCAGCAGCGCGAGGCAGCCGCTTGAGACCATCCTGCGCAGGTAGCAGAAGGCGCATAGCGCGCAGACCGCGTGCTTGAGCACGGCCATCACGCTGATGCCGTAGGGGATGAGTGCCTCGGGCAAAAGCGCCAGCGGCCAGACGAACGGGCTGCCCAGCGTATAGAAGGAGTAGCTGCCCACGGTCGGCGCGCCCAGAAAGGTCGAAAAGGAATAGCTCGCCCCGGAGCGCAGCAGGCGGCGCGTCTCCAGAATGAAGGGGAGCTGCTGCTCGATGTAGTCCCCGCGCGTGACATAGCGCCCGCCGTAGGGCACGATGGCCGGGGTCAGCGCGATGAGCGCCAGCACCGCGCCGAGAAAGAAGGCATGTGCCGCCGTGACGCGGCGCGGCCTGAGGTCGTGTGGCTGCATACAGCTCCTCCTGATCGGGCCATGGCCCGGCAAATGTAATGAATTCGCCTTTATTGTACGAGGCGGGCGCGGCGATGTCAAGGCGGACTTGCGGGATTGAAGCCCGCCTGCAAAGCGTGTATAATGAAAGCAAAGGGGCGGAGAAGCCCCGGAAAGAGGCTGATATGACATTTCTTCACATATCCGACCTGCACCTGGGCAAGCGGGTGCTGGAGCAGTCGATGCTTGCCGAGCAGCGCCGAGCGCTGTTGCAGATTGCTGACTGGGCGCGCGATGCGGATGCGACGATCATCGCCGGAGACGTGTACGACCGGCAGGTGCCGCCCGCCGAGGCGGTGGCGCTCTTTGACGAATTCCTGACGCGGATGAGCGCGCAGGGCAGTCCCGTGCTGCTCATCGCGGGCAACCACGACAGCGCCGAGCGCATCGCCTTCGGCGCCCGCCTGATGGACAGGAGCGGGGTGTACGTCGCCCCGGTCTACGACGGCCATGCCCGCTGCGTGACGCTGCGCGATGCGCACGGCGAGGTGGACGTGTGGCTGATGCCCTTCATCAAGCCCGCGCATGTCCGGGCTGCGCTTTGCAGGCCCGATCTGGAGGGCTACACGGCGGCGATGGCCGCGGCCATTGGGGAGATGGCGCTGCGGCCTGGCGTGCGCAGCGTGCTGGTGGCGCATCAGTTTGTGACGGGGGCGACGCGCAG
>JALFHA010000271.1 GCA_022776785.1 Clostridiales bacterium
TTAAAGGAACTCGGAATATTGGCAGTGGTACCGGGGGACGGTCTTACGGAGATATTTAAGGGAATAGGAGCCGATACAACCATTTCGGGCGGTCAGACAATGAATCCGAGTACGGAGGATATTTTAAATGCCGTTGAGAAGATTCCCGCAAAGACCGTATTTGTGCTTCCTAATAACAGTAACATTATTCTTGCTGCCACACAGGCAGACGTATTATGCGATGAGAAGGAAATAATTGTCATTCCGACAAAGACAATTCCACAGGGAATATCAGCACTTGTATCATTTGATCATACGGGAGATGCGGAATCCAATAAAGAGAATATGATGGAGGCCATAGAATCCGTATTGAGCGGACAGGTTACATATGCCGTAAGAGATACACAGATTGACGGTCATGATGTTAAAAAAGGAGATTACATTGCAATTAATGACGAAGGTCTTGTTGCATCGGAAACGGATATAAAGGACTCCATACTTAAAATGCTTGACGGTATGGTAAGTGATGAACATGAGCTCATCAGCATTTATTTCGGCTCTGACGTCGATGAAGCCGACGCGGAAGATGTAGCGGAAGTTGTCAAGCCCCGCGAAGGTGATCTTCGAGCCGCCGCTCCAGTTCATGAACGCCAGCGCGATGGAGAAGATCACAGGGATGAGGGTGAAGATGACGAAGCCGATGAAGTTCGGCGCGAGGAAGGAATAAGCGATGAGCGTGTTGCGCTTTTCCAGCCTGCTCATCTGATGCTTTCTGGTTGCGGCGCTCTGTGCCATGTAGCATAGCCTGCCTTTCCTGCGTTGATACTGTTCTCATTCTAAAAGTCGCTTACATAAGCGCGAAGCGAAGAAGGGAGTTTGAGGGATGAAATCCCTCAAGCGGGTTTGGGCGGCAGCCCAACGTACCCTTTTGCGAAGCAATTCCGCAAAAGTAGTCAGGGAGCGAAGCGTTACCTGACGGGGGAATTTTGCAAAGCGATGATTTAGAGGCAGAACAGTATGAGTTTACAAATTCCTGAAAAAAGAGGGGAGCGCGCAGCGCGCCCTCCCCCCTGCGATGTACAGCAGCTTACTTCTTGATGAACTCGGCGGCGCGCTCTTCCATCTCAGCGATGCCCTCGTCGATGGTCAGCTCACGGGTCATGATGAGGCTGTGCTCCTCGTTGACGACGGTCTTGATCTCGTTGACACCCTCGCCCAGAGGCCACTCCAGCGCGATGGCGGTCGGCAGCAGCGCAGCCTTGCTGCCCTCGTCAGCCGGGAAGCCCTCGGCGGAGGCCATGACGGAGGCGACAGCGTCGCTCACGTACGCCGGGCGGGTGCCGGTGGCGGCGATGGCCTTCGCGCCGTCCTCAGAGCACATCCAGGAAGCGAACTCCCAGGCGGCATCCTTGTTGGCGCTGGCAGCGCTGATGGCGATGCCCGTCGGAGCGCCGAAGGAGGAACCGGCGGCCACGCCGTCCAGATGCGGCACGGAGACGATGCCCCAGTTCATAGAGGCGGTGCCGTCCTTGATGTAGCCGATCAGGGTGGAGGCATACCAGTAGCCCATCGGCATCATGGCGATGCCGCCCTGCGCGAACGCGCCGGAGTAGTGCAGGCCGGAGGCCTTGAGCTCGTCGTAGCTCATGCAGATGCCCTCGTCCTCGAGGCCCTGATACAGCTCGTAGAAGTACTTGAGGTCGGAATACTCGCCGTCAGCCAGCGTGTTCACGCCGTCACACACGGTCCAGTTCGCCACGCAGGAGAGCCAGGTGTGGTAGTGCGTGCCGTAGGCGCCGGTCTTGGCCGCGATGTCGCGGGCGATCTGCGCGTACTGATCCCAGGTCATGTCGTTGGTGGGGTAGTCCATGCCGGCCTTGTCGAACAGGTCCTTGTTGTAGAACAGAACCCAGTAGTCCGCGCGGAAGGGTAGGGCGTACTGCTTGCCGTCGGTCACGCTGACGTAGCAGGCGTCCATGCCGGCGTACTTGCTCATGTCGTAGCCGGCCGCGGCGATCTGCTCGTCCATCGGCACGATGAGGCCTTCCTTCGCCCAGTTCTGCATGTCGGAGAGCTCCTTGACGCAGTACAGGTCGGTGGTGTCGCCGCCGGAGAGCATGGTGCTCGCCTTGATGTTGTAATCCTGAGACGCGAGGTCAACCCACTCGATGGTCACGCCCGGGTGGGAGGCCTCAAAGCCTTCCTTGATGGCCGTGTAGTACGGCGTGGTCGTGATGTCCCAGCCGGCGACCTTGAGGGTCGTGTCGGCCAGCGCGCAGGACAGCGTAGCGATCATCGCCAGCGCCAGCAGCACAGCAAGCAGTTTCTTCATGACAGGTTCCTCCTTTTTTAATTGCCGGGAGAAATAAACGGCTTCTGCAAAAATGTTATCGGTTACATTTTCGGTAGTCGAAGCAGTTTTGCCGAAAACCATCTCATTTCACCCCGAATGTTGTTTACATTATACCAGTCGTTCAAAATGATGTCAAGGATTTAGGCATTTTTTTCGTGAGAAAATGCGAGGCTCTGCTTGTAAAACTGATTATCCGCACAATACCGCGATTGTTACCGATAACATTATCTCTCTTGCACACAGAATGCCGAGCGTGTATAATAAGAACAAGGAAAACCACAGGATAGGGGTAAGCTCATGGACAAAAAGACCACCATATACGACATCGCGCGGGAGGCAGGCGTCTCCACCGCAACGGTCACGCGTGTGATGAACGGAGACCCGCGCGTGCGTGCGAGCACGCGGGAGAAGGTGCAGCGCGTCATCGACGCTCACGCCTACACGCCCAGCGCATCGGCGCGCAGCCTTGAGCGCGGGCACAGCAGAACCATCGGCATCATCATGCCAGCTGTGCTCAACCCGTACTTCACGCGCGTGTACAGCATCGTCTACGACGAGGCCGCGCAGGGCGGCTACCTGTGCTGCCTGTTCCAGATTCAGGAGAATTCTCCGATTCCCCAGTCCACCGTGCAGGAGATCATCGCCCGCCGCCTCGATGGCGTGATCTTCGCCGGCAATATCTGGAGCTCGGAGCGCTCCGGCCTGCCTGAGGCGCTTGAGAGCCTGCGCCGCTACATGCCGGTTGTCGCCATCTGCCCGCCCGCGACGGAGCTTGACTGCATCTGCGTACACAGTGATCTGGTCGGCTGCTCGCGCCTGCCCGTGCGCCACCTGCACACGCTGGGGCACAGGCGCATCGCGTTCATCGGCGGCTCCATGCGTACCAGCGACGCCAGCCGCCGCGGGCAGTACTTTCTCAAGGAGCTGCGGGAGCTCGGCCTGACCGACGATCCCGCCTACCATGTGGACTGCGGCTTCGACGCAGAGAGCGGCGAGCGCGCCGTGCTGCGGATGCTCTCCGGGCTTGACCGCAGGCGCTGGCCGACGGCCATGTTCGCCTTCAACGACCTGGTGGCGCTCGGCGCGATGAAGCAGCTCAAGCAGATGGGCCTGCACTTGCCGGAGGATATGGCCATCATCGGCTGTGACAACCAGTTCTTCTGTCCCTATACCGATCCGCCGCTGACCTCGGTAGACCTGCACCCGGAGGAGATGGCGCGCAGCGCCGTGCGTGAGCTGCTCTTTGCTGTGGAAAACAGCGGCAGCGCGGCCTCCTCCTTCAGCATGATGCGCGAGGCGACGCTCATCGTGCGCGAGAGCTGCGGCGCGCGGCTGGGATATCGCAGGTTTGGGGAACCATGACGCCGGCGGTTTCCGGGCAAAAGAAAAGCCCGACGGCGTGAATACCGCGGGCTGTGCACAGCTATGTGGTTTTACTTGGCTTGAAGCACCTTGAGCTCTGCTCCTACGTGGTCAGTTACGCCTGCAAGAGTCAGACTATTTTGCGGCTAAAATCTAGCTTTGCAGAATCAGCCCCCGTTTCAATCGTAGGATGCTTCGCATCCTGCTCTGAAACTGCTTTTTCTTTTGAACAATAAGGGAACATTGGGCTGCCGACCCGGGAAACCCGCATAGTC
>JALFHA010000081.1 GCA_022776785.1 Clostridiales bacterium
ACCTGTGGCGCGACGGACAGTATTTCACAACGGAGCTGCTGCGGCCCGAGGGCAGGCAGGAATAATCCCGATCATCAGGCAGAGCCGGGTCCTTCCTCGCGAAAGACCCGGCTCTCCTTATGCATTATCCGTTCCCGCTCAGGCCGGAGTCATACAGCACATTCTCAATCACGCCCGTCTGCGCGTTCACCTCGACGGTATACAGCCCGTCTCCCGCGGTGAACGCCTCCCTATCGCCCTGCCAGAGCCAGAACCACTCGGTGATAATCGGCATGTCCCCCTCCATGCGATACAGTGAAGGAGCGTAATCCTCCTGCCACTCGAGCCTGTCAAGCTGCGCCTGCGTCAGGCCGTACACCTGCGCGAGCGCGTCCCTTGCCAGTTCCACAGCCTGCGCGCGCGTGATCTCTGCCCGCGCCTGTGCTTCCGCGCTGCGCGCATCAGCCTGCCTGATGAGCGCAGCATCCTGTGTCTCGATTTGCGCCTGCTCCTCCTGCGTATGCCGGGCGCAGTCAAACACCTGCCCGTCGTCCGCATGAAGCCTGACCGTGAGCCATTCCTCTCCGATTCTCCCCTCCTGATAGAACCACACCTCCCAGCGGCGCACGCCGTGGCCGTCGCTGTCGGCAATCTGCGCATCCTCATAGTACAGATGCGCCTCAGCCTGCGGATATGCCGCCAGCGCGTCAGCCCCAAGCTCCGCCTCTGCAGCCCGGCGCGCAATGGCCAACGCCTGCTCCTTCGTGATGTTGACAGCCAGCATCCGCTCCGGAAGCAGAATCTCAGCCCAATCCTCGCCCGCCGCCCGGCGCGCCAGCGCCTGCTCAAGCAGCGCCGTATCCCATACAGGCGAGGTCAGCGCCTTGCCAATCTCCTCGCCGTCATGCGACCAGCTCGCCGACGCGCCTTCCTCCGCCAGCGTCACCGTGTACACGCCCAGCCGCTGCGCGATCTGCTCCATGCCGCGGGGCGAAAAGACAACCGTCCGCCCATCCAGCGAAACCTCGCAGTCAAAGAACGCCTCCATCTCCGGCGTGAAGCCGTACTGCGCCGCAAGCGCCCGCTGTGCCGACGTCCTCGCGTCCATCCTGTCCGAAAGCAGCAGCCCTGCGGCCAGCGCAATCGCCGAAGCCAGCGCCAGCACAGCCGCCAGCAGGATCGCCCACCTTCTCCTGACATGCACCGCACGTCTCTCCTGCGGCAGCTTGCCGAGTGCCTGCCGCACGCGCCTGTCAAGCGCGTCGCCATGCAGCGCATATACGCCCTGCCAATCCTCGCGCTTCATTCCAATTCCTCCCCAATTAATGCGCGCAGCCTGACCCGCGCTCGCGAAAGCCCGCTGCAAACCGCGCCCTTCGTCGTGCCCATCATCTGAGCAATCTGCATGACGTCATAGCCCTCCATGTAATGCAGCACCACCATTGTCCGCGCGCGCTGGGGAATCTGGCCGAGCGCCTCCTCCAGCAGCGCGGCGCGCTCATCCCGCAGCGGCACGGAGCGCTCCGGCATCCGATCCACCGGAACGATCCGTCGCTGCCTGCGCTGGATATTGACGCATTCCCGAATCAGGATGCGCGTCAGCCATGTGGCGAACAGCCGCTCGTCGCGCAGCGTACCGTGCTTCTCCCAGCCCTTCGCAATGGCCTCGGCCACAGCGTCCAGCCGGTCGTCCTCACAGCGCAGATAGCTGGCTGCCACGCGGTACAGCCCCACGCGCATAGCCGTCACCCGTCGGGAGAAGTCCTCCCTGTCCATCGCATTCCCTCCTCTGTATTCTCCTGCTCAAGCGCTTTTGCACCCATTAGACGCGCGGGCGCGCCGACAGATTCCCGTCTCTCTCCCTTTTCTGCATTCCTGTCTCTACGCTCCGTCGGTTGACCGCCGCCCGTCCCACGCGGTATCATCGCCTCAAACCATGAGACAGGATTTACACCCCCCGCCGGAGAATGCCTATACCGTCTCCTGCCTGCCGTGGGTAAGCTTTGACCACTTCGCCGTGCATAGCTACGGCGCATCGCCCTACTACTTCCCCAGCGTGGAGGCCGGGCGGTTCATAGAGGAAAACGGGCGCACGCTGCTGCCCCTGTCCGTCACCTGCCATCATGCCGCGACGGACGGCTGGCATGTCCGCCTGTTTCTTGAGGAGCTGCAGGCGCTGATGGACAGCTTCGAGGCTGTGCTCGTCTGACCGGGGCTCCGCGCTTTTCTGCCGCCGGGGAATTGCTTTTTGCGCCGCGAAACGCTATACTAAGGGGTAACGAATTCGGCGCGGCGCAGGCACGCGCGCGCCAGACAGCAAGGAGCTTTTCATTATGATAGGTATGATCGATCTCTTCCCCAAGCAGAAGCGCAGGATGCTCATCGTGCTGGGCGTGTATCTGGGGCTTGCCGCGCTGCTGCTCATCATCGGCTCGGGCAACGCCATCGTCACCGCCGTGCTGGCCGTGCTCGGCCTGATTATCGTGCTGGCGGCGGAGCTGACGGGCGCGGCAAACATGCACAGCCAGCTGCTCAACCGGCTGTACAACCAGCTCGACGTGGAGGGCTTTCTGCGCGAATACGAGCCCAAGCTCCAGCTCAAGCTCAAAAACAACAACATGGCGCTGATGGTGCGCCTGCACATCTCCAACGCCTACTGCGCGCAGGGGCGCTTTGACGACGCGATGGCGCTGCTGTCCTCCTTTGAAATCAAGGAGGGCAAGAACCACGAGGAAACACTGCTCGCCCGCTTTGCCGTCATCAGCAACCTCTGCTACTGCGCCGAGCAGAAAAGCGACGTGAAGACCGCAAAGCGGTATCTCGACGAGCTGCTCGACCTGCGCCGTCAGCTCGAAAAGCTCCAGGAGAACAAGCCGCAGAAGAACAAGATGGTCTTTTCCACCGAGCTCAACGAGCAGTGTATGCAGTACCTGACGACGGGCAAGGCCGATGTGGAGAAGCTCAAGGCGCTCACCCGGCAGAACCAGTCCCAGCAGCTCCAGCGCATCACCTCCTCGCTGTGGGTGGCGCGCGCCGACCTCGCCGTCAACAACCGCCGCGAGGCGCAGAGCATCCTCGAGCAGATTGTCAAGCTCTCCCCGAACCTCTATCCCGGCAAGGTGGCCGCCGAGATGCTCGCCAGCCTGCCCGCGAAGGAGAAGGACGCGGAATAACCCCTGTCTGCCGCCAAAAGGAGGGCTGTGCATGGATGAAAAGGCGCTTTACGCCGCATGGAAGGCCGAGGAAGACGCCGCGCATATTCACGGCTGGGACTTTTCTCACATCCACGGACGCTATGAGGAGGAAAACAACCTGCCGTGGGACTACGAGGCGGTTGTCCGCAGCCATCTTTCGCCGCAGAAACGCATTCTGGATTTTGACACCGGCGGCGGCGAATTTCTGCTCTCGCTGCACCATCCCCATGCGATGACCGCGGCCACGGAGGGCTATCCGCCCAACGTCACACTGTGCGAGCGGACGCTGCGCCCGCTGGGCATCGACTTCCGCCCCTGTGACGACGCGTCGCGCGTGCCCTTCGCCGATGCGTCCTTTGACCTCATCCTCAACCGCCACGGCGATTTCTGCGCCGCTGAGCTGCATCGGCTGCTCAGACCGGGCGGTCTGTTCATCACCGAACAGGTCGGCAGCGAAAATGACCGCGATCTGGTGGAGCGGGTGCTCCCCGGCACGCCCAAGCCCTTTCCTCAGCAGACGCTCGCCGTACAGCGCGCCGCCTTTGAAGCGGCGGGCTTTTCGGTGCTGCGCGGCGAGGAAGTGTTCCGTCCCATCGTCTTCACTGACGTGGGCGCATTCGTGTGGTTCGCCCGCATCATCGAATGGGAGTTTCCCGGCTTCAGCGTGGACAGCTGCTTTGACCGCCTGCTCGCCATGCAGCGCCAGCTCGAGCAGGAGGGACGCATCGAGGGAACCATCCACCGGTTTCTGCTCGTCGCACAGAGGAAATCGGCATGATGCCGATTGCATCACCGACGGAGTGATAGAAGTCCCGCGCTTTACGATCGAGGCCGAAGCTTTGCAGAAGGACATTTATAGTAAACCGGCATGATGCCGGTTGCATCACCGACCAAGTGACGTAAGTCCCGTTGCTTTGTGGTCGAGTCCGAAGCTTTGCAGAAGGACTTACAGAGTAAATGAGCGGCCTGCGCTACCAGCCAAACCTTCTTCACCATAAAAACAGGAGATGCCGGGTCATTCCCGCGTCTCCTGTTTCGTATTCATTCAAGAAAGCCCGTTTCCGTCCTTCTCGTTCCCGCTTTCATACTATTCGATTAAAGCATTACCTTCCGGAGTTCTTACCTGATTAGCATAAGCTCACCGTCAGGTATCGCTTCGCTCCCTGACTGCTTTTGCATCATTTGCTTTGCAATAGGGATGCGTTGGGCTGCCGACCCTAGAAACGGAATAGTCGCGCAAACGCTCCTTTCCGTTTCCAGACGCTCTACCTGCCTTCATCCGCCACAGGCGGCGCCGATTCCGAACCCCTTGACCCCTTCTTCGCTTCGCGCAATCATTCCATCTTTTTAATGCAGAACAGTATCACAACGCCTCAAACTTCAGCGACAGCCTCATTCCCATTCCCTCTGCCAAGCGCTGAAGCGTGAGCAAAGAAGGATTCGCATTGCCTCTCTCAAGCTTGCTGATGTCCGCCTGATTGATTCCAGTCTTTTCTACAGTTCTGAGCGTCTTCGGCTCAAGGCTCAGCAGGAATTCCTTGGCAGGCTGTTCTCCGCCCGGCGTTTCGTAGAATATGATCTCGTACCTGCTCATCCTTCGTACCCTTGCACCGCAGGTATATGTGATTTATCCCATATTGTCAAACAAAGATTGCTATCTTTACGAGAACATCCTCTCCAGCTCCTCGTACTTGTCGTGCGTAATCAGCGCGTCCTGATCGGTGCCGGTCAGGTGTACCACATACGTCCAGCGGCCGTAGGGCGTGATGCTGTCCACGGCACCGAGGTTGATGATATAGCTCTTGTGGCAGCGGAAGAAGATCTTCGGGTCGAGCCGCGCTTCGACGTCGCCCAGCGCCTCGCTCGTCTCGAAGCGCCGCCCCTGCGTCGCATAGATGACGGTAGAGCGGTTCTCGCGCTGCACCAGCAGCACGTCCGCCTGATTGACGAAATTCACGCCCTCCTTGTGGTGGATCATGATGCGTCCGCTCGCTGCCGCAGCTGCGGCGCGCGGCGCGGGCAGCGTTTCCCTGCGCTGTCCCTGTGCGCGATCCCCGACGACGGTGCGGATGCGCTCGAGCGTCTTCATCACGCGCTCAAGCCGGAAGGGCTTGACCATGTAGTCAAAGGCATAGACCTCAAACGCCTGCGCCATGTAATCGTCGTGCGCCGTGGCAAAGACGAGAATCGTGCGCGGGTCGGTATCCTGTATGGATTTGGCGCACTCCAGCCCCGTCATGCCGGGCATCTCCACGTCCAAAAAGCAGACCTGCGGCTTGAATTCCTCCACCAGACGCAGCAGGTCGGGGCCGTTGTCCGCCTCGCCGCAGAGCGTAAAGCCCCCGGCCTTGGCGATCATCTTGCGCAGAATCATGCGCATTCCGTCTTCGTCATCCGCGATGACGACCCGAATTCCGTCTTCTTCCATGTCACATTCTCCGTCTGTTTTGCAGCCTCGCGCGCCGCTCGCACGGCCGCTCGAGGATTTCACTGAGTATCACGCCGCGCAGCATCTCACGCGCAGCCGCGCTGTCCGCCGCCGTCTCTGCCGCGTCCGGAATCGGCTCGCGCTCCAGAGCAAGGCGCGGCGCGCCGCCCGCATGGCAGGGGTCCTCCCCCTCGCCCGCAGCGTTCATCTGCTTCTGCGTCACCGCGTGCAGATGCAGCCCCGGCGCGTGCACGGAGCAATCCTCCTCCGGGAAGGCTGTGTCCGCCGCTCTAGCGGCAAGCACGCCCGGCCTGCGCGCTTCTGTGGCAGGGCGCGCCGGAGCCGTGCCGCCTGCGGCATCGGCCCCGCGCGCCTGCGCTTCGCTGTCAAAGGCCTGTGCAAAGCTGGCCCTGCGCTCCGGCCTGCGCCTGCCACCCGACCGGCGCGGCGCAGCCTTCTCCTCGCCGCCGCCCTTCCTGTCCGCCCGCCGCTTTTTATCGCTGCGCAGGACGATGCACAGGTAGATCACCGCAATCGCGATCAGCCCAAGCAGGTTATCCATCGCCCCTCCCCCTTTCCTGAACGCTCAAAGGGAGGCGTCATTTCTTGGCCGCGCCCGCGTTGCCGCCGACCGACGCGATAGACTCGCGCATGGACGTATCGGCAATCGTGTTCTGCATCTGGTAGTAATCCATCACGCCCAGCTTGCCCTCGCGCAGCGCGGCGGCCATCGCCTTGGGCACCTCGGCCTCGGCCTCGATGACCTTGGCGCGCTGCTCCTGCGCGGCGGCCTTCATCTCCTGCTCGCGCGCGACGGCCATCGCGCGGCGCTCCTCCGCCTTGGCCTGCGCGATGCGGCGGTCGGCCTCGGCCTGGTCCATCTGCAACTGTGCGCCGACGTTGCGGCCCACGTCCACATCCGCGATGTCGATGGAGAGGATTTCAAACGCCGTGCCCGCATCAAGGCCCTTGTTGAGCACGGTGCGGCTGATGAGGTCGGGATTCTCGAGCACGGCCTTGTGCGAATCGGCCGAGCCGACGGTCGTGACGATGCCCTCGCCCACGCGCGCGACGATGGTTTCCTCGCCCGCGCCGCCGACGAGGCGCTCGATGTTCGCGCGCACGGTGACGCGCGCCTTGGCGCGCAGCTCAATGCCATCCTTGGCGATGGCCGCGACAACCGGCGTCTCGATGACCTTGGGGTTGACGCTCATCTGCACGGCCTGCAGCACGTCGCGTCCGGCCAGGTCGATGGCACACGCCTCCGGGAAGTCGAGCTTGATGTTCGCGCCGCGCGCGGTGATGAGCGCCGTCACCACGCGGTCGAGGTTGCCGCCCGCGAGGTAGTGCGCCTCCATCTTGCTGATCTCCATGTTCAGCCCGGCCTTCTCGGCCTTGATGAGCGGCGTGACGATCTTGGCGGGGGAAACGCGGCGAATCCTCATGCCCACCAGCGTGAAGATGGACACATGCACGCCGGAGGCCAGCGCCGAGATCCACAGATTCAGCGGCACAAAGCTCAGGAACACCAGCAGAACGACGAGAATGACGACAATCGTAACAATTCCTTCCACCATGATAGCGATACCCCTTTCTTCTCCTTAGCAAAATGATATTGATACTATTCTTCGATTAAAGCATCACCTTCCGGAGTTCTTACCTGATTAGCATAAGCTCACCGTCAGGTATCGCTTCGCTCCCTGACTGCTTTTGCATCATTTGCTTTACAATAGGGATGCGTTGGGCTGCCGACCCGGGAAACCCGCATAGTCGCGCCATAGACGCTCCTTGCGGTTTCCAGCCTTCACCTGCCTGATTCCGCCACAGGCGGCGCCGATTCCGAACCCCTTGACCCCTTCTTCGCTTCGCGCAATCATTCCATCTTTTTAAAGCAGAACAGTATGACAACTCGGGCAAATCAGCACTCCTGCCTCGCCCGCACGACGATGCGCGCACCCTCGACGCGCGCGATTTCGATGGGCTTGCCGCTCTCGATGAAGTCGCCCTCGGTGACGACATTCAGCCGCACGCCGTCAAAGTCGCCAATGCCCGCCGGGCGCAGCACGCTCGACGTGCGTCCGCACTTGCCCACGAGCACCTGCATGTCGGCATCCTTCTGATGCAGCTCATCCTTTTCCTGCAAAAACAGCTCGGAGCGCTTGCCCCGGCTGTGCGCCGCCGTGCGCAGCGCCCACGAGATCAGCACGGCCAGCACCGCCACGAGCACCAGCAGCACGCCGACCGCCGTCAGCGAGCCAAAGTGCATCCCAGCCAGCACCGTGCCTGTTCCGATGAGCAGCACACCGGCAATGCCCGGCAGACCAAACCCCGGCAAAAAGACCTCCACCAAAACCAGCACCGCCCCGGCCAGCATACACAGCGCCATCGGCAGGCATTCCACAATCGTCTGCACCATCTCAAGCAGCCCCCTTCCTAATGTAGCCCCAGCATACCATAGCCCGGCGCACCGCAAAAGAGCTTTTGTCCAAAATGTCCGTTTTTCTGCTCGAAAGCACGCGCCGCTCAGCCTGACCCGACAGCGCGGGCCAGCGCGCGCACGTCGTCCTCGTACACGGGCTCGAGCGCGCGGTTGTAGATCAGGCTCGCGGGATGATACAGCGCGAAGATGCGCTGCCCCTCGCCCACGTCCACCCACTGCCCATGCAGCGCGCCGATGGTCGCGCTCCGGCCCGCCAACGCCTGCAGCGGCGTATTGCCCAGCGTGGCGATGGCGCGCGGCTCCACCTCGCGGATCTCGCGCCTGAGCCACGGCAAAAACAGCGCGATCTCCTCCCGCGTGGGCGGGCGGTTGCTCAGCCTGCCGGTCTTGCCCGTCTTGGTCGGGCGCAGCTTGACCGTGTTGGTGATGTAGAGCTCCTCGCGGCGCATCCCCGCCAGCTCGAGAAAGCGGTCGAGATTCTTCCCCGCCTTGCCCACGAACGGCCTGCCCAGCAGCGTCTCCTGCTCGCCCGGCGCCTCGCCGATGAGCATCAGCCGCGGCTTCATCGGGCCCTCGCCGAAGACGAGCGCATTCTCCCTGCCAGGCATCACCCCGGCAATCAGCTCGCGCAGCGCCTGTCTGTATGCCTCCACGGCCTTGCCCCTCCTTCATTCATGCTGCTTTCTGTTCCTCCGTCTGAGGACGTCAGGGCGGCCGCCCTGAACCCGCTTGCCCTCAAACTCCCTTCCTCGCATCGCGCTCGTACGATCCGTTTTGCGGCGGATTGAAAGCCCCCAGCTCCCCGAGCTTCTCACGGATGGCCTTGAAATCCTCCCACGCGGGGCGCTTCTTGTCTGCGTCGCGCAAAAGCGCCGCCGGATGATACGTCGGCATGAACCACACGCCCTTTTTGAGGTGCCACACGCCCCGCTCGCGCGTGATGCGCAGCTCGTCGCCCAGCAGCGCGCGCGTGGGCGTGGAGCCGAGGCACACGATGATCTTCGGCCGCACCAGCGCCACCTGCTGCCTGAGATAATCAAGGCACGCGGCGCGCTCATCCGCCTCGGGCACGCGGTTTTGCGGCGGTCGGCACTTGACGATGTTGCAGATATACACCTGCTCCCGCGCAAGGCCGATGGCTGCGAGCATCCGGTCAAGAAGCTGCCCCGCCGCGCCGACGAACGGACGGCCCGTCTCATCCTCCTGCTGGCCGGGGCCCTCGCCCACGAGCATCAGTGCCGCGTGCGGGTCGCCCTCGCCGAGCACCACGTTTTTGCGCGTCTGGCACAGCCTGCATTTCTCGCACGCCGATACTGCGCCGGTCAGCTCCGCCCATGAGGTCGTCATCGCCTGTACCTCCTCCGCCGTGCTGCGCGCGGCGCTTACTGCCTTCCCTCGCCGGTGACGAGCACCGCGTCCGTGATATTATCCGTCAGGTCGGCAAAGGTCATGCTCAGATCCTGCCTGAACCAGTTCAGCAGGCTGCTGAGCATCAGCATCAGCACGACGATCGCCAGCGCGGCAGCCGCCACGCCGAACACATCCATCACGCCCGCCGCGACGCGCGCGCCGACCTGGCTCTTCTTTTTCTTCTTCATGCGTCAGGCGTCCTCCTTTTGCCTCAAAGATAGTCCATCCATGCGCCGTCCGTCTCCTCACGCCCGGTCAGGTGCCCCTCGCTCGCAAGGCCCGCAAAGCCCTGCTGGCGCAGCGCCTCATAGACGACGATCGCCACGGAGTTGGAGAGATTCAGGCTGCGCGCGCCGGGCACCATCGGGATGCGGATGCAGCGGTCGTACACGCGCCCCAGCAGGTTTTCCGGCAGCCCGCGGGACTCTTTGCCAAAGACGAGAAACGCATCCTCCGGGTAGCTGACCTGCGCATAGCTGCGCGGCGCCTTCGTGCTCGCGTAGAAGAACGGCGCGCCGGGATGCTGCTCGAGCACCTGCGCAAAGTCCTCATGGACATGCACCTTCACCAGCGGCCAGTAGTCAAGCCCCGCGCGCTTGAGATACTTGTCCTCGAGCTTAAAGCCCAGCGGCTTCACCAGATGCAGCTCGCTGCCCGTGGCGGCGCAGGTGCGCGCGATATTGCCCGTATTCTGCGGGATCTCCGGCTCGATGAGCACGACATGCAGCATAGACCGATTCTCTCCGTTCTCCGGGACGCCGCCCGGCTTTGTTATCCTTTATTCTACCGCAAAAACGCGCAAGATGCAAGCCGGGCTTGACAGCGCACGCCCTTCGGGCTAAACTGGTATCCATTGCGAACCGGCATGATGCCGGCTGTATCACCGGCAAAGGTCTGAAAATCCCCAGCATTGCGCCTAGGTTCAGCGCCTTGCAAAGGGAATCCATCACAATCACGCAGGAATATGCAGAAAAGAGGGCTTGATGATGCCAAAGCAGAAAAGCAGCGCGCAGGGCGTGGCGCTGCTGGTGTTTGTCAACGTATGCTGGGGGCTTTCCTTCATCTTTTCCAAGACGGCGCTGGCAGAGGGAATGCCCGTGATGACGCTGGCCTTCGTGCGCTACCTCATCACCGCGGCGCTGATGGTGCCGCTGTGCCTGCGCCGCGAGGGCAGTCTGCAGCTTGGAAAGCACTGGAAGCGCGGCCTTGTCAGCGCGATGCTCGGCGCGACGGTCTACTACTACTTTGAATATTCCGGTCTTGCGCGCACGACGGCCTCCGCCGCCTCGCTGATTATCGCCCTTGTGCCGATGATGACGCTGCTGTGCCGCGTGCTCGTGCAGCGCGAGCGCGTTTCTCCCCTGCGCTGGGCGCTGGTGGCGCTCTCGCTGGCGGGCGTGTGGCTCGTCATCCGCGCGGATATGCAGGACGCCGGCTCGCTGGCGGGCAACCTGTTCATGATCGGCGCGTGCCTGTGCTGGACGGGCTACCTGATGGTTATGCCGCCGCTGGTCGCCTCGTGCAGCTCGCTGCGCGTGACGACGTGGCAGTCCGTCGCCGCCGCCGTCACGCTGCTGCCCTTCTCCCTCGCCGAGCGCGGGCAGTGGGTGCCGCTCTCGCCCGTCGCGTGGCTGTGCGTGTTCCTGCTCGCCGCCGTCTGCTCGGCGCTGTGCTATCTGCTCTACAACGCCGCCATGCGCGAGGTGGATGCGCTCACCGTCGCCCTGAGCATCAACATCAACCCCATCACCGCCTGCGTCGCGGGCGCGCTGCTGCTGGGCGAATCGCTCACCCTCGTGCAGCTCGCGGGCGGCGCGCTCATCCTGCTCTCCGTGCTCGCGGATGCGGCGCTCGGCGCGCGCGCCGGGGAAAACGGGGCTTGACAAAGTCCGCCGCCCCGCCGTATAATACAGCCAACGCGTCGATGGGAACAAGTACGCCCGTTTTGCGCGATTTCAGAGAGCCGCCGTGCGGTGCGAGGCGGTATCGGGAATCGGGCGGAATACCTCCCGGAGCACGGCCCCCAACCCCATGCAGCGCGGCATGGGCAGTAGGCGGCCGCCGGTACGCCGGATACAGCGTGCAGCCCGTGTCAGCGGGCGGTAAGGAGGTCTGCCGCAAGGCGGCCTTGAACGGAAGTGGTACCGCGTGTTTTCACGCCTTCCCTGTTTTGACGGGGAGGGCGTTTGTTATGTAAATCCTTCCGCAAGGCATCGGCCTCGGGCGCGAAGCAGCAGGATTTACATGGTTTCGTCGGCGATGCAGCCGGCATCATGCCGGTTTGCCCTCTCCAGCGCGCGTCCGGGGCGGCGGCAGCCCCGGCGGGCCTTCCGGCAGCCCATCCCGCCGCAGCAAGCTTTTATTGGAGGGAATACCTATGGCTCAGCACATTCTCGACATCCTCAAGGATCGCGGCTTTATCGCCCAGATGACCTTTGAGGAGGAGCTCTACAAGCAGCTCGAGCAGCCGACCACCTTCTACGTCGGCTTTGACCCGACTGCCGACTCCCTGCACATCGGCCACTACATCCCGATCATGGCGATGGCACACATGCAGCGCGCCGGCCACCGTCCCATTGCGCTGATGGGCGGCGGCACCGCGATGATCGGCGACCCGTCCGGCAAGACGGACATGCGCAAGATGATGACCGTGGAGACCATCGACAGCAACGTCGCCCACATCAAGCAGCAGATGAGCCGCTTCCTCGACTTCTCCGAGGGCAAGGCGATCATCGCCAACAACGGCGACTGGCTGCGCCACCTGAACTTCATCGACTTCATGCGCGACATCGGCTCCACCTTCTCCGTCAACAAGATGCTCACCGCCGAATGCTACAAGGCGCGCATGGCGACGGACAACGGCCTGTCCTTCCTCGAATTCACCTACATGCTCATGCAGTCCTACGACTTCCTTGAGCTGTTCAAGCGCTACGGCTGTCGCCTGCAGATGGGCGGCAACGACCAGTGGAGCAACATGCTCGGCGGCGCGGACCTCATCCGCCGCAAAGAGCAGGAGAGCGCCTTTGCCTGCACCTTCCAGCTGCTGCTCACGCACGACGGCCGCAAGATGGGCAAGACGGAGAAGGGCGCGCTGTGGCTCGACCCGGCCAAGACCAGCCCCTACGACTTCTACCAGTACTGGCGCAATGTGGACGACAAGGATGTAGAGAAGTGCCTGGGCCTTTTGACCTTCCTGCCGATGGACGAGGTGCGCCGTCTGGGCGCCCTCAAGGACAGCGCCATCAACGAGGCCAAGAAGGTGCTCGCCTTTGAGGTCACCAAGCTGGTGCACGGCGAGGAGGAGGCCCTGCGCGCGCAGGAGGCGGCAGCCTCGCTCTTCGGCGGCGCGGCGATGGGCGGTTCCATCCCCACCACCGAGATCACCGCGGACGACCTCGCCCGCGACGCGCGCGTGACGACGCTGCTGGCGTTGTGCGGCCTTGCGCCCTCCAACTCCGCGGCGCGCAGGCTCGTGCAGGGCGGCGGCGTGAGCATCAATGAGGAGAAGGTCACGGACGTGAACGCGACGGTGGACGCCTCCATGTTCGGCGCGGAGGGCCTGATGCTGCGCAGCGGCAAGAAGAAGTTCCACCGCGTGCTGCTCAAGTGATATGGCAACGCTGCTATCCTATAAAACGCTTCGCGGGGAAAACGAGGCGGAGTTCATCATCAACAAGTCCCGCTTCATCGGGCGGGGCTGCCCCTGCCAGACGGAGGAGGAGGCGCTGGCCTTCCTCGCCCGCGTGCGCCAGCAGCACAAGGAGGCCACGCACAACTGCTACGCCTACATCATCGGCCTGAACAGCGGCATCATGCGCTACAGCGATGACGGCGAGCCCGGCGGCACCGCGGGGATGCCCATCATCGAGGTGATGAAGGCGCGCGGCGTGGTGAACTGCGCTGTGGTCGTGACGCGGTATTTCGGCGGCGTGCTGCTGGGCGCGGGCGGGCTGGTGCGCGCCTACGCGCAGGGCAGCAAGACGGCGCTCGACGCGGCCGGCGTGGTCGTCATGGAGAAGAGCGTGCGCCACATGGTCGAGGTCGATTACTCGACGTGGCAGCGGCTGGAATACTTTCTGCGCTCCGCGCCCGCGCTCATCGAGGGCACGGAGTTCGGCGCGAGCGTCGTATGCACGCTGATGGTGCGCAAGCGCGACGAGGGCACGCTGCTCGCGGAGATCACGCGCGTCACCGATGGCCGGGCGGAGACGCTGCCCGACGGCGAGCTGTACTACCCGTGGCCGGAGAAAAGCGCTCAAAACGGAGAATAGGCGCGAAGCAAAGAAGGGAGTTTGAGGGGTTCGGAATCGGCGCCGCCAGTGGGACCGGAGTCCACCGCCGCCTGCGGCGGATGAAGGTGGACGGAGCGTCGGGAACCACAAGGAGCATCCTTTGGATGCGACTATGTGCGTTCCCCGGCGGATGAAGCCGATGAAGAACGGGCGGTTAGCCCCGGACTGAAATCCCTCAGGCAGGTTTGGAGCCGTAACCTGCCGCCGCTTGTGGCGGAATCAGGCAGGCGAAGGCTGGAAACCGCAAGGAGCGTCTATGGCGCGACTATGCGGGTTTCCCGGGTCGGCAGCCCAACGTACCCTATTGCGGAGCAATTCCGCAAAAGCAGTCAGGGAGCGAAGCGATACCTGACGGGGAACTTTGCAAAGCAAAGATTTGGAAGCAGAATGATATAAGCTCATAAAGTCCGCCCCTTCACTCGTTGCTTATCGAGGAAAGGGGCGGACTTTATATTTACGCCGCCAGCCGTCTGGCATACAGCCTTTCGGACAGCGCAACAGACACGCCATTGGCGATGACGCCCACAACAACAGCCGCAAGGCTGCCCATCAGCACACTGCTTTCCCCCATCGTGCCCGCGACATCCCGGATGATAAAGCACAGCGCCATCTGCACGCCAATGGTCAGCAGGTAGATGCCACGCCCGCGCTCCGTGCCCCAATGGAACACCAGCGGCAGCGCCACGGCGGTGGACATCAGCGCCATCGCGCAGCTGATGACGATCATCCACGGCTCGACGGTCAGCGCAGGAAACAGCAGCCCGCGCGCAAACACCACCAGCAGTGCAAAGGCGATGCTGCCATAGGCGAAGATGTACTTATCCAGCACCCGCACAAGCGGCGAAGGCGGCATGGCGGCCAGCAGCCGCTCGAAGTGCGCGCGCTCGTCGTAGCCCAGCAGGCTCACCGGCAGCATGATGCAGTAGACCATGCCCAGCGTCACCTGAAAGCCGTCGCCGAAGCCCGCCAGCAGGACGACGAGCAGCACATAGATGAAGATGCTCTTGCGCACCGTAATCAAGTCCTTATAGAGTATTCCGCGCATGGTCAAGCTCCTCCCCCTTCGTCAGCAGCAGCATGATGTCCTCGATGGCGCAGCGCTCCGCCTGCAACCCGGCGGGCAGGCGTTCCTTCAGCGCCAGCGCGCGCACCGCGCCGTGCGAGCGCAGAATGCGCAGCGCGCAGCCCGAATCAAGCGCGGCAAGCTCCCCCTCTCCAAGCGTCAGCATCGCATAGCGCTCCGCGAGCGCGTCCTTTTCATCCGCCAGCAGAACGCGCCCCTCGTGCAGAAAGACGATGTAATCGCAGATCTTTTCCAGATCAGAGACGATGTGCGAGCTGATGAGCACGCTGTGGCTCTCCTCGCGCGTGAAGTCGTTAAGCAGGTCAAGTACATCGTCGCGCACGACGGGGTCAAGCCCGCCCGTCGCCTCGTCGAGCACCAGCAGGCGCGCGCCATGGCTCATGGCGCAGGCGAGCGCCAGCTTCATCCTTGTGCCGCGCGATAGCTGGCGGACGACCTTATCCCCCGGCAGGGCAAACCGCCGGGCCAGCGCGTCAAACGCCTTGTCATCCCAGCCCGTATAGATGCCGCGCATCATGCGCGCGGTCTGCGCGACGGTCAGCTCCTCCGGCAGGCACGCGTCGTCGAGCACCACGCCGATGTCATTGCGCAGCGCGGCGAACTCCCGGCTCGCCCCGGCCTCCTGTCCCAGCACGCGGACGCTGCCGCTATCCGGCGCGCAGCAGCCGAGCATCATGCGCATCAGCGTGCTCTTGCCTGCGCCGTTCTCGCCGATGAGCCCCAGCACGCACCCCGTCGGCAGCGCAAAGGACACGTCCTGCAGCGCAAAATCCCCGTAGCGCTTGCACACCCCGGCAAGCTGCACGGCGCAGCTTCCCGCATAGTCCCTCAGCCTATTCTCCATCTCCATCCTCCTGTCTGAGCGTGCGCAGCATGTCGCACAGATCCTCCCCTGTCAAGCCGATTTGCGCCGCCAGCGCGGAAATCTCCCGCAGGTGCTCCTCGATGCGGCGCAGCACGTCCTCCCGCAGCCACTCGGCGCTGCGCTCGGCGACAAAGCAGCCCTTGCCCGCCGCCATGACGATCAGCCCCTCGCGCTCCAGCTCCTCATAGGCGCGCTTGGTCGTGATGACGCTGATGCGCAAATCCTTCGCCAGCGCGCGGATGGACGGCAACAGCTCCCCCGGGGAGAGCTCCCCGGAGACGATGCGCCGCCGCAGCTGCGTGACAATCTGCTCGTAAATCGGCGTGCCGGAGGCATTGCTGATGATGATATTCACGCTCCGCCCTCCTGTTCTTAACTGTATATGCACAGTATATACAGTTAATGCGCGCCTGTCAAGGGTTTTTGGAGGTTTGCCAAAAAAAGAAAGCCGGGCGCGATCAGCCGCGTCCGGGGAATGGTTCTTCAGACTATTCTTCAATTAAAGCATTTCTTTCTGGCATTCTTACCAGTTTAGCATAAACTCCCCGTCAGGTAACGCTTCGCTCCCTGACTACGTTCAAAGCATTGCTTCGCAATATAGGAATGCGTTGGGCTGCCGACCCGGGAAACCCGCATAGTCGCGCCATAGACGCTCCTTGCGGTTTCCAGCCTTCGCCTGCCTGATTCCGCCACAAGCGGCGGCAGGTTACGGCTCCAAACCTGCTTGAGGGATTTCAGTCCGGGGCTAACCGCCCGTTCTTCATCGGCTTCATCCGCCACAGGCGGCGCCGATTCCGAACCCCTCAAACTCCCTTCTACGCTTCGCGCCTGTACCCGGAGCTTGTCATTCCTCCCGCTTCGGGAACACGCCGCGCTCGCCCTTGACGATGCTGCGCGCGGGCACGACGCCGCGCACGCTCGAGAGCGGATACACCTGCGAATCCCTGCCGATGACCGTGCCGGGGTTGAGCACGCTGCCGCAGCCGATCTCCGCGAAATCGCCGAGCATCGCGCCGACCTTCTTGCGGCCCGTCTCATATTTCTCCTCGCCGTGAATGACGACGGGCTTCTTGTCGCCCTTGACGTTGCTGGTTACGGCGCCCGCGCCCATGTGCGCCCTGTAGCCGAGGATGGAGTCGCCGACGTAGTTGTAGTGCGGCACCTGCACGCCGTCAAAGAGGATGCAGTTTTTCAGCTCCGAGGAATTGCCGACCACCGCGCCGTCGCCTACAAGGATATTGCCGCGCAGGAATGCGCCGGGGCGCACCTCGGTTTTTTCTCCGATGATACACGGGCCGGTGATGGTCGCCGTCGGTGCGACGCTCGCGCTCTTGGCAATCCACACGTCCTCCTGCGGATGGTCGTAGTCCGCCTCCGGCAGGTTGTGCCCGATGGCGAGCACCGTCTCGCCGATTTTGGCGAGCGCCTCCCACGGATAGGCGCAGTTGGAGAGCAGCGCCGCCGCGCGCGTATGGGTCAAGTCAAACAAATCGGTATTGCGAATCGCATCCATGGCTGTTCCTCCGTCAGGCGAGGCCCTCGGCCTTCAT
>JALFHA010000316.1 GCA_022776785.1 Clostridiales bacterium
GGCAAGAAGTACTTCGAGAAGCTCATCGACCAGATGAAGGAGAAGAAGGGCGTCACCTACGACGTCGAGCTGACCGCCGACGACCTGCATGAGCTGGCTGACCAGTTCAAGGCCGAGTACAAGAACCAGCTGGGCAAGGACTTCCCCTCCGACCCGAAGGAGCAGCTCTTTGAGGCCATCAAGGCCGTGTTCCGCAGCTGGGACAACCCGCGCGCGAACATCTACCGCATGGATCACGATATCCCCTACTCCTGGGGCACCGCTGTCAACGTGCAGATGATGGCGTTCGGCAACATGGGCGACACCTCCGGCACGGGCGTTGCGTTCACCCGTAACCCGGCCACCGGCGAGAAGGGCCTGATGGGCGAGTTCCTGATGAACGCTCAGGGTGAGGACGTCGTCGCCGGCGTGCGCACCCCGATGCCCATCGCGAAGATGAAGGAGGTTCTGCCCGAGGTTTACGAGCAGTTCCTGGGCATCTGCAATACGCTTGAGAACCACTACCGCGACATGCAGGATATGGAGTTCACCATCGAGGACAAGAAGCTCTACATGCTGCAGACCCGCAACGGCAAGCGCACCGCCGCCGCCGCCATCAAGATCGCCTGCGACCTCATCGACGAGGGCATGATCTCCGAGGAAGAGGCGCTGATGCAGATCGACGCCAAGAGCCTCGACATGCTGCTGCACCCGACCTTTGACCCGGCCGCCCTCAAGAAGGCGGAGGCCATCGCCAAGGGCATCGCGGCTTCTCCGGGCGCTGCTGCCGGCACGATCGTCTTCACCGCTGAGGACGCCGTTGAGCATGGCAAGAAGGGCGAGAAGGTTGTGCTCGTGCGTCTGGAGACCTCTCCGGAGGACATCGAGGGCATGAAGTACGCGCAGGGCATCCTGACCGTCCGCGGCGGCCAGACCTCTCACGCGGCCGTCGTTGCGCGCGGCATGGGCACCTGCTGCGTCTCCGGCTGCGGCGACATCAAGATGGACGAGGAGAACAAGTGCTTCACCCTCAAGGGCAAGGTCTTCCACGAGGGCGACGTGCTGTCTCTGGACGGCTCCACCGGCTGCATCTACGACACCCTGATCCCGACCGTTCCGGCCGACCCGAACAGCGGCTACTTCGGCCGTATCATGGAGCTCTCCGACAAGTATAAGAAGCTGGGTGTCCGCACCAACGCCGACACCCCCAAGGACGCGAAGCAGGCTGCCGCGTTCGGCGCGCAGGGCATCGGTCTGTGCCGTACCGAGCACATGTTCTTCGATCCGGAGCGCATCGGTGCTTTCCGCGAGATGATCTGCGCGGAGACCGTCGAGGAGCGCGAGGCTGCGCTGGCGAAGATTGAGCCGATGCAGCAGAGCGACTTCGAGGGCCTGTTTGAGGCGCTCGAGGGCCATCCGGTCTGCATCCGCTTCCTCGATCCGCCGCTGCACGAGTTCGTGCCGACCGACGAGGCCGACATCAAGGCGCTGGCTGAGGCGCAGGGCAAGTCCGTCGCCTACATCAAGCAGGTTATCGCTGATCTGCATGAGTTCAACCCGATGATGGGCCACCGCGGCTGCCGTCTGACGGTCACCTACCCGGAGATCGCCAAGATGCAGACTGCCGCTGTCATCAAGGCTGCGCTCGCCGTGCAGGCTCGCCATGCGGACTGGAATGTCGTGCCGGAGATCATGATCCCGCTCGTCGGCGAGGTCAAGGAGCTCAAGTTCGTCAAGGACGTCGTCGTCAAGACCGCGGACGAGCTCATCGCCGCCGCTGGTTCCAGCCTCAAGTACGAGGTCGGCACGATGATCGAGATCCCGCGCGCCGCGCTGACTGCGGACGACATCGCCACGGAGGCCGAGTTCTTCTGCTTCGGCACGAACGACCTCACCCAGATGACGTTCGGCTTCAGCCGTGACGACGCTGGCAAGTTCCTCCCGGCGTATTACGCCAACAAGATCTACGAGTCCGATCCGTTCGCCCGCCTCGACACCACCGGCGTCGGCAAGCTGATGGATATGGCTGTCAAGATGGGTCATGCGACCCGTCCGACGCTCCACTGCGGCATTTGCGGTGAGCACGGCGGCGATCCGTCCTCCATCGAGTTCTGCCACAAGATCGGCCTCGACTACGTTTCCTGCTCGCCGTTCCGCGTGCCGATCGCTCGTCTGAGCGCCGCGCAGGCTGCGATCAAGAACAAGTAATCCTTCAACAGCACTTGTTCCTGTGCAATAGCGATTATCGTCCATTGTGCGAAAATCGCTAACGTCTAACTGCAACCATCAGACCTCGAAGCTGGGTTTCTGGCTTTGAGGTCTTTTTGTGTACATGGAGAGAAAGCCTTGCATGACAATAGCGGTGAGCAAAAAAATTCCCTCACCGAAGTGAGGGTTGCCGACAAGTCGCCAAACCTGTCATAACTGAAATATCTTGCAATACAACGAAAAATTCATCGTTGACTGTTATTGTATTATACCATATCGCGGCGAGAATGTCAAGATTTGCTCATTGCTGATGTTGGCCTATGTGCAAATAAAATCCCAGTTTTATCGTCATTTCCAGTCCTCTAAACGCCCAAAGTTTCGGCAGTTGCAGAGATGGCAGACGATAACGGAATTTGCACAAAAGACGATAATGGGGCTTGCGAAGGAACAGCACTTGTTCCTGTGCAATAGCGATTATCGTCCATTGTGCGAAAATCGCTAACGTCTAACCGCA
>JALFHA010000350.1 GCA_022776785.1 Clostridiales bacterium
AGACCCGCAAGACCCCGCGCAACCTGCGCCGCGCCGCGTATGTCTCCGAGAGCTACGCCGGCACCGTCAAGAAGCTCATCCCGTACAAGTAAGCACCAGCCAGCAAGGAGGTTCAATCAATCATGGCAAGAATCAAAGCGGCAGTCAATGCCCATAAGAAGCGCAGAAAGATCATGAAGCTGGCCAAGGGCTACTACGGCTCCAAGTCCAAGCAGTATCGCTCCGCTCAGGAGCAGGTCATGCGCTCCCTGCGCTACGCCTACATCGGCCGCAAGCTGCGTAAGCGCGACTTCCGTCAGCTCTGGATCGCCCGTATCAACGCGGCGGCCCGCATCAACGGCATGTCCTACTCCAAGTTCATCTGCGGCCTGAAGAAGGCTGGCATCGACCTCAACCGCAAGGTGCTGGCCGATCTGGCTGTCAACGACGCGGCGGCGTTTGCCAAGCTCGTCGAGGCTGCCAAGAACGCGTAAGCCTTATGTGAATAACAGGCGGGAGCCGGGGATTTCTCCGGCTCCTGTTTTTGTTTATCCTGGAACAGGAAGCAAGAAATTGCCGCTTTTTTAAAGATCGTGCAGGCTTTTGGCCGTGCCGTGACTCTATAGGGTGTTCGCGGACAGAGACAAAGGCAGAAGGGAATGAATCGCTTGGAGACAAAGCAGGAGCGAGACGCGTGGTTTGTGCAGGCTGTGCGGGCGCATCGCGAGGCGATGTACCGCGTAGCGTTGTCGATGCTGCGTCAGCGCGCAGACGCGGAGGACGCGGTATCCGAGGCGACCATGCAGGCGTATGCACACATCGGCTCGCTGCGCTCGCGGGAAAACGCCCGGGCATGGCTGATGCGCATCACCATCAACGCCTGCCACGCGGCGCTGCGCAGGAGGAAGCGCGAGGCCGTGCGCGAAATCGGTGAGGCGGAGCTCATCGCGGATCAGCCGCAGGAGAGCCTTCCCCTGTGGGCGCTTGTCGCGCAGCTCCCGCCAAAATACGGCTGTGTGCTTCAGATGTTCTATGGCGAGGAC
This sequence comes from Clostridiales bacterium, assembly GCA_022776785.1. Classification (GTDB taxonomy): domain Bacteria; phylum Bacillota; class Clostridia; order Christensenellales; family Aristaeellaceae; genus Ventricola. The sequence continues at coordinate 1,023 of JALFHA010000350.1, forward strand.
ATGCGCGTGGAGGAAATCGCCCGCGCACTGCGGCTGCCTAAGGGCACGATCTCCTCGCGCATCTCGCGGGGGCGGAAGCTGCTCAGGGCGCTGATCGAAAAGGAGGAGCGGCAATGACGGATAAGGAGCTTCGGGAGCGGCTGCACGCCGAGAGCGCGCAGACGCCCGATGGATTTGACGCGCGGCAGGATGCGCTGCTCATGCGCCTGACGGCGGGGCGTGCGCCTGCGCGGGCAGGCTTTGGCAAGCGGACGCTGGCCATCGTGCTGGCGGCGGCGCTGCTGCTGGCGTGCGGGGCGGCGGGTGCCGCCGGGTATCTGGGGCTGGCCGGGTTTTGGTACAAGGCCAAGCCCGAGGCAGAGGGATTGATTCAAAGCGGTTTTGAGCAGGTGGGCGGCGAGGTCGGCGGCCTGAGCTTTACGGTGAAGGAGGCCGTCTGCGACGGGCACAGCATGGAGGTGCTGGTGGAGGTGCGTGGCCCGAAGGACATCCGCGTGATCGACGACTACGGCGAGGAGATGGAGACGCTGCTCATCGAGGCCGGGAACGATGCGAGCGGCCTGAGCGGGTATCGTGCGGCTTCGGTGATGCTCGAGCATGTGAGCGGCATCGGCTGGCTGTGTGCGGAGATGAACTCCACGCGCGGCGAGGACGGCGCGCTGCTGCTGTACATGAACGCGGAGCTGAACGAGGCTGTCCCGGGAGAGACGGTGCAGGTGGAGATTGAATGTGCCGTGTACACGCCCGGAGATGTGCAGGGCATGGAGCGCGGCATGCTGGCCTTCCAGATACCTGTGGCGAGGGCGGAGCGAGTCGCCTGCGAGACGAGCGCGGACTACGACGGCTGGCTGACGCTGACGGCGCTTGAAGCATCCTACACGCCGCTGGGGACGGAGCTGACCCTCACCTACATGCCGGGCGACCGGCTGCGGCGCGCGGAGATTCAGCCCTATCTGCTCGACGGCGGCGAAATGCTGACGTGGACGGGCGGCATGAACCGCGAGTTTGCGGAGGATGGCTCGTGCACGCTGACCCTGCGCTTTGACACGCCGCGCACACTTCCGGACAGCCTGACGCTCGGCGTGGCGGGCATCGGCACGGCGTGGACGTTCGACATGCGCACGGGTGAGGCGACGGCGGTTTCCGTGAAGGAGGTTGAGTGACATGAAGCACATGAAGCGATGGAGCGCGGCGCTGCTGGCGGCGCTGACGCTGACGGCGGGCGCGGCGAGCGCGGAAATCGTCCCGGCGGCAGCGCCGGACGGGCATATCACGCAGAGCGTCGTCATCGATGGCAAGGATGTGGCGGTGGACGCGGACATCTACGGCGGAACGGTGCAGGAGGTGCAGGCGTACCGCGTCTGGCCGCGCGATGATGGCGAGAGCCCGGCGGATGTGCGCGTGTGGCTGGGCGACAGCGAGATCGTGGACAGGGGGGAGAAGCGCACGCAGAACGATGTGTATATGAGGGCGGAAAGCGGTGCGCGGCTCTGGCTGACCTCCTATCTGACCCGCTTTGAAGGAGTGAACTGCGAGCGGCTGAACGCGGAGGGCTATTACTTCCTCAAGCTCTACGACTGGGCGGATTCGACGAACACCTATCCCGAGCGGGTGGAAATGGAGGAGCTGGAGGGCTTCACGATCGACGAGGCCATCGGCAGCCTTGCGCCGATGATGGACGCGCTCAGCGTGACGCTGGAGGCGCAGCCCTTCTACGGCTTCACAGTGAATCTTGATAAGCTGAATACGGCTCTGGCGGCACACCTCGACTACGGCGTCAGCCCGACGGAGACCGTCGTGGAGGACTGGTTCACAGCGGACGAGCACTACCGCCTGCGCCTGCCGACCCGCTTTCACGGCCTGCCCGTGATGCCGTGGCGGGTGCCCATGAACACCCTCGCCGGGGAGGAGACGGCGGATACCGCCGTGTGCGCGTGGATCTCCCGGCAGGGCGTGGAATTCATGGACATCGAGTTTGTACCCGGCAGGGAGGAGGCTGTCGGCGAGCCGTTTGCGCCGATTTCCGCGCAGGAGGCGCTTGAAATCTGCGCGCGGGAGGCGAGAAGCACGGTCAAGGAATGGGGGCTAGGCGAGATTGGCAGGCACTACACGGGCGTGAACAATCCCCGCGTGAGCGAAATGAAGCTGGGCTATGTCCTCTACCGGGAGGGGGACGGGGAGAGCTGCCTTGCGCGGCCCGCGTGGTTCTTCCGCATCATCTATGATACTGTGGCGCTGCACGCGGTCAGCGATTGGGGAGACGGCCCTGTCGAGCATGAGGAGGCGGAGACGTGGAGCCAGACCGTCGCCGTGGACGCGGAGACGGGGGAGATGCTGCTGCGGTGGTGATGGAATAAAAAAAGCGCTCTGCCGCGTTCCCGATCAAGCGGGAAAGTGCGGCAGAGCGCTTCTTTCTTTTACGGCTCACGCCCAAAACTTGTCGTACAGCCCGAACAGGAAGATGAACACCACAATCAGCGGCAGCACAACCGTCAGGTAGCCGCGCATCCAGCCGCGCACCTTCAGGCCGTCGCCGGTGTTGGCCTCGCGGGTGTAATTGTCCCAGCCCCAGCCATAGCGGGTGACGCAGAAGAGCAGGTAGATGAGCGAGCCCAGCGGCAGGAACAGGTTGCTGACGATGAAATCCTCCAGATCGAGCACCGTGCCGCCGAAGGCGTTCAGGAAGCCGCCCGACCAGACGGAGAAGCCCAGCACGCAGGGCAGGGAGAGCAGGATGATGAGCGCGAGATTGACGAGCGAGGATTTGCGCCGCGACCAGCCGGTCAGCTCCATGCCGCAGCAGATGATGTTCTCGAACACGGCCAGCACCGTCGAGAGCGCCGCGAACGCCATGAACAGGAAGAACAGGCTGCCCCACACGCGCCCGCTGGACATGTGCGAGAAGATGTTGGGCAGAGTGATGAAGATGAGGCTCGGGCCGGAGGTCTGATCGACGCCGTAGGTGAAGCACGCCGGGAAGATGATGAGCCCCGCCGTGATCGCCACGAACGTATCCAGCACGACGACCCGCAGCGATTCGCCCAGCAGCGCGTGCTCCTTGCCGATGTAGCTGCCGAAGATGGCCATGGCGCCGATGCCCAGACTCAGTGTGAAGAACGCCTGATTCATCGCCGAGACGAGCGTATTGACGACGCCGACCTCCTTCATGCGCGAGAAGTCCGGCACGAGGTAGAAGCACAGCCCCTCCTTCGCGCCCGGCATGAACAGGCTGTTGACCGCCAGCACCACCATGATGAGAAGCAGCGCGATCATCATCACCTTGGTGACGCGCTCAAGCCCATTTTGCAGCCCGCGCATACACACGACGATGCCGATGACGACGACAACCACCATCCAGAAGGCCATCGTGCCGGGGCTTGCCAGCAGGCTGCCAAACGCCGCGGCGATTTCCTCCGCCGACAGGCCGGAGAGCCTGCCCGCCGCCGTCTGCACGAAGTAGTGGAGCATCCACCCGACGACGGTCGTGTAGAACATCATCAGCAGGTAGCAGCCTGCCAGCGTCAGATAGCCATAAAGATGCCACTTGTGGCCGGGCCTTTCCAGCGCCTGAAAGGCGCGTACGGGGCTTTTCTGGCTGGCGCGGCCCACGGCGAATTCCATCGACAGGATGGGCAGCCCCAGCAGCACCAGAAACAGCAGGTAGGACAGCACAAACGCGCCGCCGCCGCCCTGCCCGGCGACGTAGGGGAATTTCCACACGTTTCCGATGCCGATGGCGCAGCCCGCGGAGAGCAGGATGAAGCCGAGGCGCGATTTGAGGGTTTCTCGTTTCATGACGGGTTTCTCCTTTGTTTGATGCAAATGCTGCGCGCGCGGACGGCGCTGACCGGCGGGCGCAGCAGCTTGCCTCTATTGTAGCATAGATTTGCTCGCAATACAGCAGAAGATGGGAATTTGATGCCCGGCAATGTGTTTTTCTGGTAAAGGTCCTGCAAAATGAGCGCAATTTGTCTTGCAAAAGCCGGCAGCTCTGATATAATAAAAATAAACCCCGGCAACCGGTCCGGGACAAAAAATGATGAGGAAAAAGGAGAGATGGACACATGAAGCGGATTCTCGGTCTGATTCTGGCGCTGCTGGTGCTCCTTGGCGGCGTGGCCTGCGCGGAGTCGGCGCAGCCTGCCCTTGAAAAGGATGTCGTGGTGCTCTTCACCAGCGACGTGCACTGCGGCATCGATCAGGGCTTTGGCTACGCCGGGCTCGTCGCCATCCGCAGCAGCATGGAGGCCGCGGGCAACCATGTGCTGCTTGTGGACAACGGCGACTCCGTTCAGGGCGAGCCTATCGGCACGATGACCACCGGCGAGGCGCTCATCGAGCTGATGAACACGGTTGGCTATGACATCGCCGTTCCCGGCAACCATGAGTTCGACTACGGCATGGAGCGCTTCCTTGAGCTGACGGGCAAGGCGAGCTTCCCCTACATCAGCGCCAACTTCAACAAGGACGGCGAGCTGGTGTTTGCGCCCTACGTCATCAAGGAGTTCGACGGCGTGAAGGTCGCCTTCGTCGGCGTCACCACGCCCAAGACGCTCACCTCCTCCACGCCCAAGTACTTCCAGGATGAGGCGGGCAACTTCATCTATGGCTTCATGCAGGACGAGACGGGCGAAAAGCTCTACGCCGCCGTGCAGAGCGCCGTGGACGCGGCACGCGCGGAGGGCGCGGCCTATGTCGTGGTGCTCGGTCACCTGGGCAATGAGGATTCCTGCTCCCCGTGGACCTATGCCGACGTGATCGCCAACACGACCGGCATCGACGCGCTGCTGGACGGCCACAGCCATGACACCGATCAGGTGGAGATGCTCAACAAGGACGGCCAGACCGTGCTGCGCTCCGCGTGCGGCACGAAGATGGCTGGCGTGGGCTGCCTGCGCATCGGCAAGGACGGCAAGCTCTCCACCGATCTGTTCCTCTGGAATAACAGCGTTGCCGCGCCTGAGCTGCTGGGCATCCGCAACGACGTGTACACTGCGGTCAAAACCGCGCAGGATGCGCTCACCGAAAAGCTCTCCGAGGTCGTTGCCAGAACCGCGGTCGAGCTGACGATCAACGACCCCGTCGCCACCAAGGACGACGGCTCGCCCATCCGTATCGTGCGCCGCGCTGAGACGAACCTCGGCGACCTGTGCGCCGACGCCTACCGCGACCAGTCCGGTGCGCAGATCGCCTTCGTCAACGGCGGCGGCGTGCGCGTCTCCATCAAGGAGGGCGACATCACGCTGGGCAACATCCTCAAGGTGCATCCGTTTGGCAACGCGATGTGCGTCATCGAGGCCACCGGAGCACAGATCCTCGACGCGCTGGAGTGGGGCGCGCGCGCTGTGCCCAGTGAGAATGGCGGCTTCCTGCAGGTTTCCGGCCTGACCTACGAGATCCACACCTACATCGAGTCCTCCGCCAAGGCGGATGAGAACACGATGTTCGCGGGCGTGGAGGGAGAGTACCGCGTCAAGAACGTGATGGTCGGCGGTGAGCCGCTCGACCCCGAGAAGACCTACACGCTGGCCTCCCACAACTACATGCTCAAGAACGGCGGTGACGGCTATTCCATGTTCAAGGGCTGCAAGCTGCTCCAGGATGAGGTCATGCTGGATAACCAGGTGCTCATCAATTACATCACCGGCACGCTGGGCGGCGTGGTCGGCGAGCAGTACGCCAATCCCTACGGCGAGGGCCGCATCGTGGCCGTCGAGGAGAAGCCGGCCGAGTAAATGGCCGACGCTTTTCGCACCGCAGATGGGCTAGGAATAACAGCATAGCGGGAGGCTTCCCGGCAGGAGCGCACATCACGCGCAGCCGGGGAGCCTCCTTTTTCTGCGCGCTGATACTGTTCTGTGTTAGGAAGATGGAATGATTGCGCGAAGCGAAGAAGGGGTCAAGGGGCGAAGTCCCTTGGCGGGTTTGGAGCCTTCGCCTGCCGCCGCCTGTGGTGGAAGCAGGCAGGCGAAGGATGGAAACCGCAAGGAGCGCTATGCGCGACTATGTGGGTTTCCCGGGTCGGCAGCCCAACGGATCCCTATTGCAAAGACAATGAAGTAAAAGCAGTCAGGGAGCGAAGCGACACCTGACGGTGAATCTGTGACAGCTCGGTTTGAATTGAGAACAGTATTAAAGAGAATCTTCGACCCGTTCGTGCAGGCGGGAACGGATGCCCGCAGCGTCTATCAGGGCACGGGGCTGGGTATGAGCATCGCCAAGGCGCTCATCGAGCAGATGGGCGGCACGCTGGAGGTTGACAGCGAGCTGGGCGTGGGCAGCACGTTTGTCGTGACGATTCCCTTTGAAATCGCGGACAGGCGCGATGTTCACGAGCTGCAGGAGGATGAGTGCGCGAGCATCCGGGGCATGAAGCTGCTGCTGGTGGAGGACAACGACCTCAACCGCGAAATCGCGGAGACGATTCTGCTGGAGGAGGGCGCCGCCGTGACCTCCGTCGTTAACGGATTTGACGCGGTGAACCTCGTATCCGAAAGCCCGGCGAACACCTTTGATCTGATCCTGATGGACGTGATGATGCCGGTGATGGACGGCTATGAGGCGACGCGCAGAATCCGGCGGATGAGCAGGCCCGAGGCGGCGTCCATTCCCATTGTGGCGATGACGGCCAACGCCTTTGCGGAGGATATTCAGCAGTCGCTCGACGCGGGCATGAACGACCATATCGCCAAGCCGCTGGATGTGGAGCGGATGCTCCGGCTGATTGCGCGATACAGAAGAAAGGAATAAGCGCAGATTGCCGGCAGATCCGGGTTCGCGCTCCTGTCCGGGCATCCTCATGCGCCGGGAAGACGGCGGAGGGTGTCCGGATGGGAGCGCGGTATGATGATTGACCCGCTCAGGCAAATTGCTGGAAATAGACGAAATACGTTGAACATCATGCGTTATGTGAGCGTCATGGTAAACGCCTGAATGGGCATTGCAGGCTGTGCCTGCCCCATTGGGGGCACACAGCGGATGCAGGGCGGCGGGACTGGAGGGTTTACGACGCGGTGCTCGCAGTGCCGGACTGCTTCGGCCTGACGATGGGGCAGCTCTCCGAGCGGATGCATGCGCTCTGGCCCGACGCGCCGCAGCAGGCCTTCTCTCAGAGCCGCCTTGAGGCGGCGGACTGCCGCGCGGATGTGCTGCGCAGGGAGACCATGTGGTTTCCGCGCTACAGCATTGTCGACGATCTGCCCGCGCAGAAGCAGGCGTGGGAGGCGGGACGGGGCAACGCGCCGCGCAGGGAGAGCTGGCGAGCCCGGCTCATGCGCCGCAGGCGGCTCGTGCAGACGCTGGAGCTGCTGCTCGGCAGGGCTGCGGCGGAGCTGCTGACATGGGCGACGGGCGCGCAGGTACAGTTCAGGATGATCGACTTCCAGCTGCTGTTCATCGTGCTGATGGGCACGATGTACGGGATGCAGTGGGGCATCGCCGCGGCGGGGCTGGAGAGCATCTTCCTCGCCCATGCCTATTCCGCGCAG
>JALFHA010000086.1 GCA_022776785.1 Clostridiales bacterium
AAAAGCTAAAAGCGCTTGGCTGGGAAGCACCTGTAGTTGCTGCATAAGCCTTTCAGTTAAGCTCAAAATTTTCGATACAAAAGCTTTACAGGGGTAGTTTGCGCTTTTTTGCTACCCGAAAGATACGGTTTCAGAGTAAACCGGCATGATGCCGGTTGCATTACCGACGAAGTGATGTAAGTCCCGTTGCTTTGCGACCGAGTCCGAAGCTTTGCAGAAGGACTTACAGAGTAAAAGATGGGATGGCAATCGCGAAGCGATGATGGGGTTTGGGGGTTCGTAATCGGCGCCGCCTGTGGCGGATGAAGCCGATGAAGAACGGGCAATAGCCCCGGACTGAAATCCCCAAGCGGGTTTGGAATCGTAGCCTGCCGCCTGCTGCGCGGGAAACAGGCAGATGGAGATTTGGAAACTGCAAGGAGCGCCGACGGCGCGACTATGCGGTTTTCCCGGATCGGCAGCCCAACGTATCCTGTTGATAAAGCATTATTGCAAAGCAGTCAGGGAGCGAAGCGAGGCCTGACGGCGAGTTTATGATGAACCAGCGGGGATACCGGAAACAATGTTTTTATCGAAGAACAGTATGACGCAGGCAAAAATTTCTATCCCGATTCGGGGTGAGGGTCAAATATAATCGCCTCCTACGGCACACAATAGCGCCAAGGAGGCGAATTTCATTGAAAAAGTGGATTTTGGCGCTGCTGTGCATGGCGGCGGCGTGCCTGGTCATGAGCGGCTGTGCGGCGAGAAACGTCGGCACGAGCGCGACGACGGCCCCTGTGGCTACGCAGATTCCGATGACGGCTGAGCCGACCATGGAGGCGACCGCCGCGCCGACTGGAACGCCCGAGACGTCGGCCCAGCCGATGGAGACGGCCGGAAACATGACGCCCGCTGAGGCGGGGCGGATGGCTGAGCGCATCAGCGAGGCTGTGGAGCGCATCAGCGAAATCGACGACGCGGAGGTCGTCGTCAGCGGCACGCGCGTGCTGGTGGCCGTGAGGTTCGATGAACAGTACAACGCGGGCCTCGATGACCGGATGAAGCAGACGATCATCGAGACGGTCAAAAAGACGGACGAAAGCGTGACCGACGTGGAGATCACCGACGACGACACGCTCTACGGACAGGTGAAGGGGCTCGGCGAAAAGCTGGCCAAGGCGACCGGTCTTGACGAGCTGGCCGATGACTTCGGCGACCTGTGGGACAGAATTGTGGGCAGAACGTAAGCGGGCGCATGGGGCGGCGGCTTCCTCCGGGGAGCCGCCGCTTTATGTCTGCCCTCGGGGCGCGGCGGGAGGGGTGAGCGGGCACAGGAGCGTGGCGGCTGCGCCGCCGTCGTTTTCAAACCGGACGCTGCCGCCATGCGCGGCAAGAATCTGCGCGACGAGGTGCAGGCCGAGGACGTGCGGCGCATCGGCAGGCGTCTCCCCGCGCAGGCAGGCGAGCACGGGCGCGGGATAGCCCGGTCCATCGTCGGAAACGGTGATCTCCACCGCTATCTGCGGTGAGGACAGCAGGCGCGCGCGAACGGAGACGGCACAGCTCGTCCCGGCATGGCGTGCGCAGTTGATCAGCAGATTGTCCAGCGCCCGGCGAAGGAGTGCCATATCCGCGGTGAGCGGAGCCCGCCCAGCGGCCTCCTCCAGCTCAAAGGAAAGCCTGCACTGCTCGCCCGCTGGGGAGGAGCAGAAGCTCGCTACAGCCTGACGCAGAAGCGTGCCCGCGGGGGTTGTGGACAGACGGAGCGGCTGAGCGTCATAGCGGAGCTTGGAGGTGAGATTCAGGTCTTCGATGAGCGAGCCGATGCGCTGCGCCTGCGTGAGGATTCTCCCGGCCTGGAGGTGCGCGTCGCCCTCCGGGGCGCTCTGCTGCACGACGCGCTCCGCGCTGATGACGATGACGGACAGCGGCGTGCGGATGTCGTGCGAGACGCCGGCGATCCAGCTTGTGCGCGCGCTGTCGCGCCGGGCAATCTCCGCCTGCTGGCGGGAGAGCAGGCGGCCCGTCTCGTTGAGCTGATGGGCAAGCTCCGCTGTGACGCCGCGCTCCGGCACGGTGACCGGTTCACCGCGCGAGAGCGATTCCACGCCGCGCCCCACGCTGCGCAGGGCGCGCGCAAAGCCCCAGCCCAGCAGCAGGCAGGCCGCCAGAATCAGCGCCGTATCCGTGAGCAGCAGCGGGCAGAATGAGGAGAGCAGCGCATCCAGCACCGGGGAATCCAGAAACAGATTGAAGCGCGTGACGCTGCCCTCGGGCATCCCAAAGACGACAAGGCCATAGTCGTTGCGATAGACGAAGACGGGGTAATCCTCCAGATACCAGCGGGTAAATGCCGCAACCTGCCCGACGGTGTAGCGGTGGTTCAGCGCGTCGGGCAGGCGCAGGCTCCAAAGCACGTCGCCCTCGTCGCCAAGGAGCATCACCCATGCGCAGGCGGAGACGTCGGAAAGCGCGTCCGCCTCCGGGACGGGACGGCCGTCTTCATCGGCAATGAAGCGACCGGAAAAGGCGCGAAGGCCGCCGCGCAGGCTGCCTGCCGATTCATCGGACACAAAGCGGAAGCACAGGCCGATGAACGTTGCGGCGTTGACTGCGAAGACGAGCAGCACGATGGCAAAGGCCGCGCAGACACAGCGGCGGCAAAGACGGGAGATGGTCTTCATGCTTCCTCCACACAAAGGCGGTAGCCCAGACCGCGCACGGTGAGCAGGCGGCACGGACGGGAAGGGTTGTCCTCCAGCTTCTCGCGCAGGTGGCGGATATGGACGTTCAGGCTGTTCTCATAGCCGTAGTAGCCTGAACCCCAGACACATTCGCACAGCGCATCAAAGGTGACGATACGGCCACGGCTTTCGGCCAGCTTTTGCAGAAGATGGCATTCGGTAGCTGTGAGTGTGCAAGTGCCCGATGGGCGGGTGACGCTGGCGGTAGTAAAATCCACCGTGGTGTCGCCGAGGTGCAGCGGCGCAGATTGTACGCAGCGACCGCGATAGGTGCGCCGCAGGATGAGCGCGATGCGCAGCAGCAGCTCCTGCATCAGAAACGGCTTGGGCAGGTAATCGTCCGCGCCGAGCCCGAGGCCAAAGAGGCGATCCGCGTCCGCATCGCGCGCGGAGAGAAAGAGCACCGGAACATCCGCCTGCGCTCGGAAGGCTTGAAGCAGAGAAAAGCCGTCGCCGTCGGGCAGGTTCACATCCAGCACGATGAAGTCCGGCGCAAAGGAGGAAAACGCTGCGCGCGCCTGCGCAGCCGTCCCGGCGAGCGCGAGGTTTACATATCCCGCGCCGCGCAGCGCCTGCGCCACCAGCTCGAGCAGCTCCGGCTCGTCATCGACAAGAAGAATGCGCGCATCCTGACAGCGTTGCATGAACACACCCCCGCTTTTCTGAGTAATATAGGAAGGAAATCCATTGCGACATGATTATAGCATGGGCGGCGGGGCCGCGTCATCCCGGTCAGGTGAAAATTAAGGAAAGCTTAAGCGAGGGTACAGGGGAGGGTAAGGCGAGTCTGCTAGGATAAGGCAGGCGGCAGGCCGCGCAGAGGCGAGCCGCCGGAAAGGAGGATGGTGATGAACACCATTGTCAAAACACACGCGCTGACCAAGCGCTACGGCGGGGAGACCGTCGTGCGGGAGCTGGAGCTGACCGTGCCGGAGGGGTGCGTGTACGGCTTTATCGGCCCGAATGGGGCGGGAAAATCGACCACGATGAAGATGCTGCTGGGTCTGGCGCGCCCGAGCGGCGGCAGCGTGACGCTGCTGGGACAGGAGATGAACGAGAAAAACAGGATCGATCTGCTGCGGCAGACGGGCTCGCTGATCGAATCCCCTGCGACCTACGGCCACCTGACGGCCTGGGAAAACATGGAGATCGTCGCGGGGCTCAAAGGCGTGAGCGGGGAGGACATCGGACGTGTGCTTGAGATCGTGCACCTTTCCGGGGAGCGGCGCAGGCGGGTGAGGGAGTTTTCCCTGGGCATGAAGCAGCGGCTGGGCGTGGCGCAGGCGCTTCTGGGAAGCCCACGGCTGCTCATCCTCGACGAACCGACAAATGGCCTCGACCCTGAGGGCATCCGAGAGATGCGCGCGCTCATTGCAAGCCTGCCCAAGCGGTGCGGGGCGACGGTGCTCATCTCCAGCCACCTGCTCGGCGAGCTGGAGATGATGGCGGATACCGTGGGCATCATCGACCATGGACGGCTGCTGTGGCAGGGACCGCTTGAGCAGCTGATGCGCGAGCGCGGCGGCGAGGTCGTGGTGACGCGGCGGGCGAGGTCGCTGGAGGAAATCTTCCTCGAGCTGGTGCACGAGCAGGAGGAGGCGGAGCGCGCATGAGGCGGGCGCTTGAAGCGGAACTGCGCAAGGGGCGCAGGCGGCACGATGCGGCGGTCATTCTGGCGCTGGCGTTGTTCGTTGTGCTGTGGGCGGCAAATATGAACATGCGCACGGAGGATGCACTGGCTACGGGCTATGATGCGCTGCTCTACGGCCTACCTATCATGCACACGGTTGTGATGCCGCTGGGCATGGCCGTGCTGGCGAGCAGGCGCTTTGACATGGAGACGCAGGGCGAAAACTGCAAGCTGCTCTTTACCCTTCAGGAGCCGGGCAGCCTGTTTTGGGCAAAGGCGACGGTGCTGACGGCAGAGAATGCGCTGCTCGTCGGCCTTGAGCTGGCGGGCGCTCTGCTGGTCGGGCGTGCGAAGGGCTTCACCGCTTCGCCGCCTGCGGGGGACTGGGCATGGCTAGCGTTTGGCACGCTGGCGGTGAACGGGATGCTGCTGATGCTGTTTTTCACGCTGTCTGTGCGTGGGAGGACGCAGCTGACCGCGCTGGGCGGCGGCGTCATCGCGAGCCTGCTGGGTGTCTTTTCGGCGTATATGCCGGAGAAGCTCATGCTGCTCATGCCGTGGGGCTGGTACGTACCGCTCTCGCCCATGCGGATGGACTGGGATGCGCAGACGCGGATATGCACCTTTATCCCAGATGCGCGCAGCGTGCCCCTGCTGCTGTGCGCGGCGGCGCTGGCGCTGGTTTTCGGCGCACTGGCGCGGCGCTCGATTTGCGGAAGGGAGATGTGAGTATGCTGATGCGCTGTATTCGCGCTGAGATGCGCAAGCTGCGCGGGAGCGCCGTGTGGCTGGTGTTCCTGCTTGTGCCGCTGATTTCGGCGGCGTATGGGACGGTCAACTATCTGCAGAACCTCGGGCTGCTCCATGAGGAATGGAACAGCCTGTACACGCAGCACACGCTGTTCTACGCTCTGTTCTTCTTTTCGCCGATGATCGGACTGTATGCTGCGTACTTGTGGCGGATGGAGCACCTTGGACACAACATGAACACGCTGATGGCCGCGCCTGTGCCGCGGATGGGCGTCTTTCTGGCGAAGGGCATCGTTGTGAGCGCTATGGTGCTGCTGACACAGCTCTGGGTCTTTTTGCTGTACATCGTCTGCGGAAAGGCGCTTGCACATCTGCCGGGCTGGCCGGACGTGCGGCTGCTTTTGTGGATGCTGCGCGGGACGCTGGGGGCCGTGCCCGTCGCCGCGCTGGAGCTGCTGCTGGCGATGGGCATCCGCTCCTTCGCTGTGCCGGTGCTGCTGGCGCTGGGCGGCGGCGTGGCGAGCGTCGTTGCGGTGAACAGAGGGATGGGGCTGCTGTGGCCCTATGCGCTCATCCTGATGGGCATGAACGCGAACCGGAGCGAGGATATGCTTGCGGGCAGCGGCGCAGCGTTTGGCGTCTCGTGTGCGGCGTTCACGCTGGCGTTTCTCGCGATGGCGCGAGGGTTGCTCAAAAGCCGCGATGTGCGGGCATGATCGGCTTGATACTATTTTGCGGCTAAAATCTAGCTTTGCAGAATCAGCCCCCGTTTCAATCGTAGGATGCTTCGCATTCTGCTCTGAAACTGCTTTTTCTTTTGAACAATAAGGGAACATTGGGCTGCCGACCCGGGAAACCCGCATAGTCGCGCCAAAGGCGCTCCTTGCGGTTTCCAGCCTTCGCCTGCCTGATTCCGCCACAGGCGGCGGCAGGTT